>JBFRWR010000339.1:0-9141 GCA_051439685.1 Trichodesmium sp. | reverse complement strand
GTTCCTCCTATTTTTAACATTGGCAAAGCATATTCAGCACAAACTACTGCGGGTGCAACAGCTCTTAAAAAAGCAATATCATAAATTTCTCTATATTGAAATAAACGCCCAATTTGTTCAATTCTGTTAGTTATAGTTACAGCATTTTTGATGTTTAGCTCTGCTAATGTAGCTTCAATAAAACTAATTTTTTTGCGGGTTGAATCAAGCAAAGTAATGGCATATTGAGGTAAAGTAATTGCAATTGGTAATCCAGGAAAACCAGCACCTGTACCAATATCAATCACCTTTTTTTCCTCTGGCAAATTTATTTGATTTTTTAGGATAAACTTAATACCTCTGAGAGAATCCCAAAGATGTTTTTCCCAAAAATCTTCCGGGTTAGTAATTCTAGTTAAATTGAATTTTTGATTGCCGACAATAATCAATTCATAAAGCTTCTGAAACTGCTCTTGTTGTTGTGTAGTTGGTTGCCAATTTAACGTTTCCTGCCAAATATAATTCATTTCTGGCAATATTTGTCTATTATTATGAATATTCATTTTGAGGGAATAAGGAAGAATAAAGCAAAAGATTCAATTATATCAAGAGTGATTAATGTTCGTTATATATCATGTCCGGTTGAATACTTAAGTAGGTTGGTAGAAGGCAAAGGATAAATAGTGAAAGAAAGGTTCAAAAGGAAAAGATTTTTTGAGCCCTGATGAGTCGGATATCATAATTCTACCAAATCCGGTTATTTGATTATCAGGTGAGACATCGTTATAAATCAGTAGAGCAATATGATGTGAATTGTGAGATATTGGAAAGTTTTAGGGCACACGGAACCAGGAACAGGGAATAGAAAAGAAGAAAAAAATGTATTTTCTAAGTATGATCAATAGACATCTCCGGAAAATAAATAAACCTTTTAGTTATCTTAGCTAAAGAAAGAAAAAGTCACCATAAAAAATCATTTTTCCTGCCTTGTTCGTAAAAATATCTTACCTGTTCCCAGTTAAGTGTTCCCTATTCCCTACTCCTGCAAAAAATATATTTTTTTTTCACCAGAGGTCTAATGCTATATTCCATACTTTTAAGGAACATCTCAATTCTTACATTTGATTCCTGATTGCTATATCTCTATAATCAGCTTTTTGCTCATCAGATTATCAACAAAAATAAAATCAAAATTTAAAAATAGATAAAAATAAGCTTTTGAAACATTTTAACCATAAGCCATTTTTATGTAGACTTATCTGAGAGGCTCAAAAATATTCAACAAAATAGATATAGCAATTCCCATACTTGTGAGGTATAAAATTTTAGGCTTTAGGTAACAGGGAATAAGAAATAGGATAAAAATATATGTACCTGATGACTCTGGGAAACGCTATATTACCAATCAATACTAAAACGATCTAGTTTTTATGAATACAGAAGTTCGTACAACAGAAGCAGCATTTTTACTTAATATATCAACAGGTAGACTGCGTATACTACTCCAACAAGGTAGAGTAGTAGGAGCTTACAAGGTTCAAAGATTGTGGATGATTCCTCTTAATAGCCGAGGAGTGCCAGAAATTCTACCTGGTCGTCGAGGTCCTCAAGGAACTTGGAACAAGGCTAAACGTAAAGGGAATACATTTGTTCATGTTCTACGAAAGACTATTGACTATAACCGAGATAATGAAACTTCTTATCCCGCAATTGCTGTAAAAGTAGGAGATAAAAAAGATTATTGCCATGCCCTAAAAATTGACGGACCTTGCCAAATAGTCTATCAGCCACACCAGCCTAATAGAAGTCAAGCAGGCGGTGCCCGTCTGTGGATTGAGATTGAGCCACAATATCGAGTAGAACA
Organism: Trichodesmium sp.; assembly: GCA_051439685.1. Taxonomy (GTDB): domain Bacteria; phylum Cyanobacteriota; class Cyanobacteriia; order Cyanobacteriales; family Microcoleaceae; genus Trichodesmium. The sequence goes on along the minus strand of JBFRWR010000339.1, from coordinate 7,298 downwards.
AATTTATTTTTCAAGAGGAGATTACGGTCCGCCCCCGGAAGTGACTCAGCAGAGGCAAAAGAAGAAAGAAAAAAGTAAAAAGTCTTCTCAGAAGAAATGTGTGAGAAAATCAAAATCTTAAATTATTTATCCTTTCTTTGAGAGCCTATACTCCCCATTTTACAAGGGTAGGTTTTTAACAAAGGGGTAAGTAATCACTTTTATTTAGTACAAAATCTCAACAATCAATGTACTTTTTGATATAATAAATAGTTTAAAATTTCTCCCTCTCCTCACACTTCTGACATTCCCCTTTACAAGGGTAGGTTTTTAACAAAGGGGTAAGTAATCACTTTTATTCGGCGTTGCTGAACTAAGGGATGAATCTTTGTAGAAAAGGTAAATCCTCTCTTTTACTCCTTCTTTCTCTAAAACTATAATTCCAATGGGCAAATATATAAAACTTCCCAGACTTCCCAAACTTCCCAAACTTCCCAAACTTCCCAAACTTCCCACACCCTCCACACCCACTAATTCATCCCGCAAATATGCAACGCCCACTTTTATTCAGTATAAAATTTCAACAATCAATGTACTTTTTGATATAATAAATAGTTTAAAATTTCTCCCTCTCCTCACACTTCTCACATTCCCCTTTACAAGGGTAGGTTTTTAACAAAGGGGTAAGTAATCACTTTTATTCAGTACAAAATCTCAACACTCAATGTACTTTTTAATATAATAAATAGTTTAAAACTTCTCCCTCTCCCCACACTTCCCACACTCCCCATACTCTCGACACTCCCGACACTTCTTTTACATCAAAGGTAAAAAATCTACCCCTGTGAAATACTCCCCACCCCTCCCTCAAAGCTAATTCTTTGTCATCAGAGAATATTTACAACCCTATATTTTTGGTTAACTAATCCGAGCAAGATGTAGGAGATTTCAAAGGATACCATTTTTCTAAGCGTGACCAATAAATTGACCCTGCCACCTTTCCCAGACTCCCGACCCTATTCCCATTAATTTCAATTTGTACAAAGTTGACGGTCACTGTCAGAAACATGAGGATTAGTGTGTAAATAATCATTTACCCAATTACAACCTTTTTCTAATAAATCATTCAATGACAAATTCCATAAAATTATAGTATTATCTCTACTGCCGGAAGCCAACAACTTACCATCAGGACTAAAATTTACACTCATTACACTATCATCATGACCAGTCAAAGTTTTTAATAAACTACCATCATCAAGACTCCAAAGTTTAACCTTACTATCATAGCTAGATGAAGCAATTACCTGACCATCTGGACTAAAACTAACACTCGTGACACTATCACTAGCACCTTTCAAAAAAGTTTGCTGTAACTTACCATCAAGACTCCACAACTTAATCGTATTATCATAACTAGCTGTAGCGATCGCCCGGCCATCTGGACTAAAACTTACTCCTAATACCCAACTATCAGGATGAGCAGAAATAGTTCTGAGTAACATACCATTTTCAGTCCAGATTTTCACAGTACCATCATCACTAGCGGAAGCAAGCATTTTGCCATTAGGACTAAAACTCAGACTATTTACCCATCCCTTATGTCCAACTAAAGTATTTAGTAATTTGCCTTTGCGGTTCCACAATTTTACTGTTTTATCTTTACTAGCAGAAGCAATAATTTGATTATTCGGACTGAAGGTGACACTCATTACACTATCAGTGTGTCCGCTGAGAGTAATACTTTTGAATACAGATTCAGTCGGATAATAATTTATATTCCAGTTTTGATAGGCACAAAGAGTATTTATATCTGAAAAACATAGTTGTCTGTTAGTAATTTTGACTTTACTATCTAGGGGAATATTAGTGAAGGTAATATATTTTTTTTCTGGAAAAAACTGATAGGTTAGTACGGAAAAATTTATGGGAAATAATTGACTCATTTTCCTCAACTCAAAAATACAAAAATTCCCTATTTTAATGAAGCAATTTAAGTTATGAATAAAATTGTCTTTGACTATCAGTGGAGAAAGTACATCTGATTTTGTTTTCTCAGAATCAAAATCAAAAAATAGGTTTTTTTGAGTGTCAAATTCCCAAGATTTTGTAGACTCAAACAATTCCCTATTCCAGATTTTTTGTGGATAGTAGAAATGCCATAATTTTACTGTATTATCATAGCTACCAGAAGCCAGAATCTGACCATCAGGACTAAAACTTACACTTGCGACTCTGTTAGTGTGTCCTCGAAGAGTCTTTAGTAACTTGCCATGAGAATTCCATAATTTTATAGTATTGTCCTGAGATGCAGAGGCTAAGGTTTGACCATTTGGACTGAAGGTTACACCCAAAACCCTGTCTTGATGTGCTTTTAAAACAGATAAATAACTACTTTTAAGACTCCACAACTTGATAGTTTTGTCATAACTACCTGAAACTAAAGTTTTGCCATCTGGGCTAAAACTAACTTGAGTCACTTTGTCTCCATGACTGGAAAAAGTTTTCAAGAGATTTCCATTTATATCCCAGATTTTAATTGTGTTGTCTTCACTTGAGGAAGCTATTGTTTTGCCATTAGGGGAAAAGAGAGCATTGAGAACTTGTTTTTTGTGAGCAGTTATTGTTCTTTCTAGAGTTATCTTTTTTCTCAAAAAACGCCAAATTTTGATTTTTTTATCTCCACCTGCAGTCACTAGACTACTACCATCAGGGGAAAAGTTAACACTGTAGATTGCATAATCATTTTTTGGGTTTCCATGTGTTACGGTAGTTAATAATTGACCGTTTATCCTCCATAACTGTATAGTTCCTGTTGTATTAGCCGCAGCAATAAATTGCCCATCAGGACTAAAACTAACCCAGGTAATCATTTTTTTAGTTGGAATTGTTTTGAGTAATTCACCTGTTTTACTCCAGATTTTAATTGTCTTATCCATAGAACCTGATGCTAATATCTGACTATTAGGACTAAAACTAACTGTTGTAATTCGATCGCTATGACTTTTGAGAGATAAAGGTTTTATTTCTGTTTGCTGAAGATTCCATATTTTAACTGTCTGATCGTAGGCACCCGAAGCTAGATATTTGCCATCAGGACTAAAGCTAATTCTACTGATATTATCTGTATGACCTTTTAAAGTTTTTTGTAATTTGCCATTAAGACTCCATAATTTAATAGTTTTATCTGTACTACCAGAGGCAATTAAATTACCTTGAGGATGAAAAACAACGCTCCAAATTATATTACTATGTCCTTCTAACTTATTATATTCTTCAACTCCATAAACTGCTTGTTGAAGAGAGGCAGCAATTCGATATTCTGTATCATTGGATAGGTTATTTTTAGCTAATAATTGTTTAATATTTTTCCATTTTTGACCTGCTCTCAGACTTTCTATTAAAGCATCAAATTTATAACCTGAAAAAAATAATGCTTCAGAAAGGGCAGTCATGCTATTAATATCTGCCCGATGTTTTTCCGCATATGCTACTTGTTTTTGAAAGATTGCTCTTTGCCAGAAAGCTACTGCTAAAATAGTTGAAATTGATGTGAATATAATGCCAATAATTGCTGCTGCTAGTAGCCTTTTTAAGGCTATATTCAATTTGTACTGACTAATAGATTTGTCTGTTTCTGCTTGATTTTTAGCAACTTCAGCCTGTTTAATTTCTATTTCCGCTTGACGCAATCTTTCTTCTAAATTAAATCTTTGCCGAACAGGTTTTACTAAATAATCGTGAACTAACTGATAGTGTTTTTCATCGTATTCTTTCCTGAAAAATAATAATTCTGAGTCTATCAATATTTCTAAAATTAATTCCAGGAGTTTTACAGCTTCTAAAGTCTCATAATCAAGTTGATTATTTTCAAATTTGTCTAATTTGTTATTCCTTGGCGATTTTGTGTTGATTAATCGTTGAATTATTTCTAATAATTCTGTTTTGGTGCGATTAGCTCTGGTGAAATTATCATTAGTTAGGGCAAACAAAATTTGCATAGTTGCTTCTTCATTTTCTCTTCCACAGTCTACAATTACTTGCTCTAAAAATTTTTTGATTAGTTTTCCTTTTGCCTTTTGTGGATTAGTACCAAATTTTTTTTGAAATTGCTCTAAAGTTCTAATTGGAGGTTTTTCTTCTTGTAGTTGACTGCCTACTACTTGTAATTCTATGGGTCTAATTTCAGAGTTTTCATCTGCTAAACCATCAACAATTACATCAATTAACTTGGGTTCTAAATTAAATTTCGCTCTTTTTGTTAAACATTCTATGATATTGAAGGCATCTTCTCTAGAAAAATTTCTTAAATGGTAACGAATCTGCTTATCTAATATATTGTTATTAATGACATCTAAATAATTGATAAAGTCACATTCTAATAAATAATGTAAATAATCTTCTCTCATAGATAAGATGACTTTGACAAAAGGCAAATTTAGACAATTTCGCAAAAATGTATAGAATACTTCTCTCTCTTCAATGGTATTGCTAGTAAAGAAAAATTGTTCAAATTGATCGAATACTATTACTGTTAGTAAATTATTCTCTGCATTATTTTTTAGTTGGGCGAGAATAGATGATTCTATCAATTGAAATTTCTGTGTAAAACTGCACAAATATGGAGTAATGTTTCCCAGTTCTGACTTACTTTTTTTTGTTCTCCAAGCAGAGATTAATTCTTGATTGTCTGTATCACTTTTTGCTGATTGTATCTGATTATTTTCTGGTAGAAGTTGCCCTTTTTTTTGTAAAACCCGATCCAGACAACTTGCCAATATTCCTAACCAGTCACTATAGACTTTTACTACCACTGATATTGTATCTCGTGCTGAAATACTAATATTATTTAAGTTTGGTACTAATCCTGCATTAATTAAAGAACTTTTTCCTACACCAGAACTACCATGAATAATGGTTAACTTATAGTCATCACGACTTATTCTTTCTAGGAGATTCTTAATATCTTGCTGCCGACTTGAGCTGGTTATTTCTGTCGGTAAATTATTCTGATAATCTAATGATTCTTTGAGATAAGTTGTTTTTTGTGGTTGCAATTGAGATGCACCAATAAAAGCTAAAAGTCCGTATTGATGTGCAATTTGTCTCTGGGTTTTTTTTAAACGAAATGCTTGTAAATATTTTCCTTGCTGATAATACAGAGAGTGCAATTCTGTTAACAGCTCAAGATAAAGTTTTGGGTCTCTATTTTGTTTTGTTTTTAAACTATTTTTAATTGCATTTTTTTCAGTTGCTTCTGCAATTTCTAGATATTCAATAGCTTCTGCATGACGATATAATTTTTTGAGGCTCCGTGCTAATAACAATAAGTATTTATTTTTTTCTGTTGGCAACGTTATAGCTTTAGCATAAAACAAAGTATTGAGAGCTTTCTCAGATAAATTTATACCTTGAACCCAATTGGATTTTTCTAGAGCAATTTCTGCCAAAAAACCATAATCTTGTGCTAATTGAATCTCATTTCCATATTTGTGATGTATTTTTAGCCCTTCTAAAGCAATAGCTTCTAATTCTTCCCACCCTTTCATCTGCTTGATAACTTCTGCTAATTTTGTAATTACCTCAGCTACTAAGTCAAAACAATTAACTGTTTCCAAGAGCTGTTTAGATTCTTGTAATTTCAGTTTTGCTTGTGCTAGTTCTTGAGAATTATCTAGGAGATTTCGAGTGTATTTCAGATAATAGCATAAGGCTATATTATATAAAACAATTCCTTGTTTTTCGACAATAAACTTGTGGTTAACTATTGATAAATTAGAAAATTCTTTTGAGCTGAAATAGCATTGTTGCCAAACTTCCTCCTGCCACAATCTCAAACTTGTTTGATAATGTGCAAGAGCAGCATCTATCTCTTCATTATAGTAATTATTCAAACCAAGAAGTAATTCTATATTTGCTTGAAATATTGGTTCTAAATTTTGGTTACGATTTTTGAGGTCTTTAAGAGCTAAATCTATTTCTTGAAATTTAGTTTGAGATAAGTTATTAAAATTAGAATCTTGAGTTTCTTCTCTACAACTAGACAGTAAATTCTTACGAGAAGTATTATTCACTGATAATGGGATTAATTTTTGTTGTTTATTATCCCCATCATCATCTATCAAATAACTATCTATTTCTAGTTGTAGCAAATTTATTAAATCAGAAGTCGCCAATTCAAATTTAATTGTAGCTGCTGCCCAACTTTTAAAGTCAGGTGCTAGGCGAATTAATTTACCTAACAATTCATCTGTTATCCATAAAACTAGAGGAAAAAAGAATTGTTTCCGAAACTCATCCCTGACTTGATTAGTTGAAGTTAGTAGTTCATCTATTGCCTCTACTTTCTCTAAGTCAAATATCATCAGTGGTAGTGGTTCAGGAACTTTTTCTAATTGCTGATTAATAGTTGTATATAGAGTCTTAACTGTTTTTGGCAATACTATTGTTTGAATTTCTACTGAGGATAATTTTCTTAATTCTGTCATAATTCTTTGCCGTAAACATTGATAGTTACAGCAAACTAAAATCAATGAAAATTGTCCCTGAGAAAGAGTTACAGATCTAATCAGTCTTTTGAGGGTTCGCTGATTGTAAATAATACTTTCTTCAAGGTTGTTTAAAGCTTGCATTTTAACTAAATATTCTTCTTAAATTTTTTTATTGTAGCAGTATTTATTTGTAAGCATTCAGCAGTCAGCTAGCCTCCTGCGGAGGATCTCCGCTATCAGCTATCAGCTATTAATTCATTGCTTTTTAGCATAAATTAGTTTGGATAGATTGGTTGAAAATGTAGTATAAGTTAAGTGAATGCTTGCTTTATTTATGAAAAAGCTAATAAGGTAGTTCCTCTGCAAGAAGCTAGCTGACTGCTAATATAGAAATCCGCAAATAGGTTGTGACAAATTAAAAAGTAAATAAAAAAGTTAAAACTCCCACCTGTTACCTGTTCCCTCAAAAGCAGTAAGATTTTTGCCAGGAATAAAATAGGATTGCTATAGCTGAATCCTTACAACTAAAGATGTCAAATAATTTCCTGAAATAATTTTAGTATTACACTCAATTTTTCAGCAGATAAAATATTACTTTTAACTGTTAACTTTTTACTTCCTGGCAACAGTATTAATCAGGAATTACCTATAACTTCATACTTGCGTATAGCTCTATATTACCCGGTTAACTATTAAGATTAAGCTCTTTAGTAATAACATTAATTGGAGGGGAGCAATAAACACATAATTCATTAGTAATTTCAACAGCCTCTTGAGGATTTTTATCTAAATACATTGCTGTTAAAGCAAAATGTTCTCCTGCTCCAA
>JBFRWR010000338.1:0-5678 GCA_051439685.1 Trichodesmium sp. | reverse complement strand
CCATAATCATCCTCAAATACTAGCTTTTTGCGCTTTTTAGAGCCAAAACCTTGCACTTTTTTTAGACCCAAAAAGGCTGAAATCAATATCTATCAGTGCTTTGATATTTAATCAGCAGAGCAATAATTATTTTTTTTCCCTTGTAGAGCGACAGCTCGTGGCACAGCCAAGTTGAGGTTTCAAGGCGTAAATTATTTAATTGTTTAATTGTTTAATTGTTTAATTATTAAGTATTGCGGTAAATAAAGATATAGATTTTTTGCAGGAGTAGGGAATAGGAAAAAGGTAATAGGGAACAGGTAAGATATTTTTACGAAAAAGGCAAGAAAAATAATTTTTTCTGGTAAATTTTTCTTTCTTTAGCCAAGATAACTAAAAGGTTTATTTATTCTCTAGAGATGTCTATTATAAAAGTTTTGTAGCACAAGCATCTTGCTTGTCAAAATCTTACTTCACGAACCATAAATCTGCTGTAGGAATTAGGAATCAAATGTAAAAATTTTACTATTCTCTAAAAGTCTACAATATCTCATAACTCAAGTAATATAGCGTTTCTCACTCTTTCTGAGGTACAGTTGTTTTTCTCTTACCCTACTCCCCATTTCCTCATCTTCCCTACTCCCTACTCCCGTACGGGTAATTCATGAATTACCCCTACTCCCTAAAACCCAGGAATTTTGTACAGAAACGCTTCTTGGGAATTGCTATATTGCTATATAGCAATCCTAAATAGGTCGTGACAAATTAAAAAGTAGATAAAAAACTTGAAAATCCCGCCTATTAACTGTTCCCTAAAAGCAGTAAGGTTTTTATACACAAATAAAATAGAACTGCTATATTAATTTCCCAGAACTACTCTGGAAAAACTATATATTTTTCTTAACCTTAAAATACTAAAAAAAACTGCTAAGGTTTATCCTAAAATGATTAGTTAAAATTAAAGATAAAAACCTGTGACAAGAGATCGTGAACCAATCAAAAATTTAATTCTTTATCGCCTCTTAAAATGGTCAGTAATAGCTCCGATACTTCATTTTTATTTTCGGAATAATCTTTATGGTATGGAAAATGTGCCCAAACAAGGGCCTTTAGTCATAGTTAGTAATCATGCTAGTGACTTAGATCCTCCCATAGTTTCTGTCTGTATGAGAAGACCTGTTGCTTATATGGCAAAAGAAGAATTATTTGATGTCCCTATTTTGAAGGAAGTAATTACTTTATATGGAGCTTATCCCGTCAAAAGGGGTTCTGCAGATAGAAGTGCTATACGTTCAGCAATCAATAGCTTAGAGCAAGGTTGGGCAGTAGGTATATTTTTGCAAGGAACTCGTACTTCTGATGGTAAAATTACAGAACCAAAGTTAGGAGCTGCTTTAATTGCGGCTAAAGCTAAAGTCCCGTTACTTCCTGTTTGTATCTGGGGTACTCATGCTGTCAAACGTCAAGGTTTGATGGCTAATTCTACACCAATAACTGTCAGGATAGGAGAAGTTATACCTGCTCCTAAATCAACTAAAAAAGAAGAGTTAGAAATGGTAACTCAGAAATGTACAGATATAATTAACAAAATGCACGATTTAGGACGTTAAAGAATTTAGTTAAAAAGAAAATGCAGGATATTAGAGAAAGATTAGCCGAAAATTTAGATGTAGCAGAATGGAATTGGTTAGTTCCCCATGTTAAACGTGATTCTGTAGTAATTATAGACCAAAAATTAGATTTACTAGATGTCGGAGTGGCGATCGCCTCTGATAATACATCTTCTGTCCAAGATTGGATTAGCCGAGAACTTATTTATAAGCCCTCAGCCGAACAATTGTCTACTTGGAATAGTAATGATAGTAAAAAGTTTAATGCTTTAATAGTACAACCTTTTGTTTTAGTCCAAGAATCTGATGAGATTCAAGAAGATAGTGGATCGAGTAATCCAGCCCCAGTATAACCAGTAGTTAACCATAAAATTGCTCTGACACCATCTCTAATCGCTTTTTCAATGGGTTCAGGCGATCGCCCAGAGGGTACAGCGAGGGGCTTAAAATTTATGCCCCTACTACCCAAAACAATTTCTCCAATAACTCTTGCTCTCAGCATATGGTCATCAGAGGTAACTAAATACACACTTGTAATACCTTGGGATTTGAACTTATCTGCCATTGTTGTAAAATTAGTTACAGTATCTACAGCATCATAGTCCAAATGTAAACGAGCTTGTGAAATACCAGCTTCAGAGAATAGCCATTCAGCATATTCTCGATTAGTCCCAGAAGATATCCAAATATCTAGGTTAGGATGTTGCTGGGCAAATTCTGCTGCAAATACTTCTCTTTCTATTGCCCCACCAAGTACAAATAAAGCTTGAGGAGGCTCTATACTACCTGCAAGTTGCTGGTAACTAATCCAAAAAGTTAGTATAAATCCTAGTAAAAACCAGAAAATTCGGGAAATATTTAGTTCCTTGTATAATTTTTTCCTGGAAATAACCCTCAACAACATACTTTATTAATAAAAAACCACCTGTAATGTTACAGATGGAAGTAGCTTCTATCAAATATTCAGAAAGTATTATCTACCATCCGGAGGGACTAATCAGAGGATGGTTAAATTAAGTCTAAATCTGGACTTAATTTACGGGACTGGCGCGATTCGAACGCGCGACCTAGCGCTTCAGATTTGTGTGAGTTTCCCCACTCTCTGGACTATCCCTTCACCATAGCTCTCACAGCTTTAGGTGGTGGCCTAATGTTTCAGGAAAATTTTGATTACTTTATTATTCCTGAAAACTCTAGTCTCTGCACCTTCTTTACCTAACCTAAGATTATTGGTAAAGCTTGGCTCAAGATTACCTTATCTCTATTAACGACTTAGGCTTCCTTGAGTTTGACCACATTCACTCACGGAGTTTCCTCTCATGGTGCCCGATACTTCAGGAGGCGCTTGCTCTATCCATCTGAGCCACAGCCCCATGATTTCAGTTATCAGTTATCAGTTATCAGTTATCAGCAAAAGCATTAGTAGTTAAGAATAATGCTTATAAATTAACTTTAATAATAAAACCACACTTTAAATATTTGGCATAATTTTAAGATTAACTTAATTAGCTATAACCAGTTATCTTATCGATCTTTTGGTTAGTTGTGGGAATTATAGATAAGTAATTATCAACTTCCTAAAATCTTGATACCAAATGTTTAAATCTTTCTAGGATTTAGAGTTTTATAGGGAGTTTGGAGAGTAAACTCCCTATAAGGATTGAAAGCTGACCTGTTGGCCGAGCATTCCATCAGGAAATGCTAAAAGCTGATAACCAAATTAAGGTGCTAAAGCATGACCACGAAGCATACTACCAATAGTTTTAGCAGTAATCTTCATTTGCACTAAAGGATTAGCAGGTACGACAGTTTTGTACAAATAACTATCAAAAGTTAATTTTTGCACATCACGGTCAGCACACATTTCGACAAATGCTTCGCGAGTAGCATCAGAACGATAGAATACTGTCTGTAAAATATCCAATACTTTGTAGGTCATGCCATACTTCTTATCCCACCGCTTTAGATAAAGTTTCAAATCTGCTTCAGTCGGGATAATAGCACCATTGTTAGAAGTCTCGACAATAGTTTCAGCACACATCCGAGCAGACTTAGCTGCAAAATAGATACCTTCACCAGAAGACTTAGTAACAGTACCCGCAGCATCTCCTACTAGAGCAACTCTACCACGAACCCGATGGGGGCGAGGATGTTCAGGAATTGGGTGAGCTTCTACCTTGATAATTTCCCCACCTTCAAGACGTTTAGCTGCACGAGCGCGAATACCTGCTTGTAACTGTTTAATTTTGGCCTGGTTAGGTTTCATCGTCCCAGTACCTACAGCAACGTGGTCAAATTTAGGGAATACCCAAGCGTAGAAGTCTGGGGACACATCATCTCCCACATACATTTCTGCTAGGTCTTCATAATATCCCATAAGATGCTCAGGCAAACGAATACGCTCTTGGAAGGCGATCGCGTAATTATAATCTCCAGCATCAATAGCTTTAGCTACACGGGAGTTTGCCCCATCAGCTCCGATAACTAAATCGACTTTTAAAGTTTTGGCTGTTCCTTGAATATCTCCTTCTGAATGATCCGAATAATGGATAGTATAGGGGTCTCTATCATTCGTAGGAATATCTAGTTTATAAACTGTGCCATTAATTAGGTTAGCTCCTAGAGAAGCTGCGCGGTTTCTGAGGAAGCCGTCTAAAACTTCCCGACGGCACATACCTATATATTCATCTTCTTTTTCTATATGAATATCTACCTCAACATTGGAGGGAGATATCATTTTCATTTTTCTAACACGGCGATCAATAATTTCTGCTGGTAGGTCAAATTCACTGACCATACATAGGGGAATTGCTCCACCGCAAGGTTTGGCGTTATCTAATTTACGTTCAAATAAATAAGTTTCAATGCCTGCTTTTACTAAAGTTTCGGCAGCAGAGGAACCTGCTGGACCAGAACCAACAACAGCAACCCTTAAATTCAAAGGTCTTCTCCTTAATCTTTTTTCTATATACAAGTATGGGATGGTATCACGGACTGAGGTTTTGTGGTTGGTTTTCTCAGGATATGTAAAGAAATTGCAACAGACCTTAATATTTTGATACTAAACTAGCAGGAGTCAGGAGTTAGGAGTCAGGAGTTAGGAGGAAATTATGGTGGTTAATAGGGCGTTACATATTTATGGAATGAATTATAGTTTTGCACAAAGAGAGACTAAAATATGGTATTTACTTTATTCCTCAAAGATTCATCCTCTGATTCAGCAACACCATGAATGTTTGACTAATGATGGTCTGACTCAATGGCATCTATATTTTTTTGACTTTAGGTAATACTAGGGAGGAATCTGCCAGAAAGTACAAGGGTTTTTCTCGTCGCTATAGGTATCAGAAAAAGTCCCCTAGAAAATGCCACTGGGGAAGTAGATTTCTAGGGGATTTTGTTCTTGAGTCTGGAGAGAAGAGGCGATCGCTAACTAAACCTCAGTTGCCTCTTTTTGTTCTGTCACTGTGCCAGTTATCGGAAAACTAGGAACTGACTTGGGTTGTGAGTTAATTTGTCAGAGTAAATAGACCTAACGTTGTTGAGTTGAAAGAATTTTGATAATTGAGTTTGAGCAATGTTATTTTTACTCATCCCCTTAAAAAGCTCACCTCCCACCGCCACCAAATATATACGCTAATCCCCATTTTTTGATGCCATCTTGGATTCTTTGTTGTTTTTCTTTCTCTGCCCTTAGCTTTGCCCATTTTCTCAAAGTCTCTTGGCTAAAAAATCCCCCAGCCACTTTGTCGAGAGACTCTAGGGACAATTCTTCCCACCCTTCTTCCTGTGGGCAGTTTGAGTTTTTTGCTTCGTTCTTATTAGACTTATACATTACTTGTAACTCCGATGCGACTTTTATAGACAAGTAATAAGTAAGTAAAGTAAAATTAATTCTTGTGTTACTTGAGAGAAATTCAGAGAGAAGTTCTTATCAGAGAAGTTCCATGAGAAAGAGATAGTAAGTAAAGAAGAATTCTTTTGCTCCTTGCTCATTACATTTTTATATTAACTACTTCCCAAATCTGTTGCCAAGTATTTTCTCGGTTTCAAATAAGTTTTTTCCCCTTCTATTTTTCGTTATTTTTA
>JBFRWR010000337.1:0-2973 GCA_051439685.1 Trichodesmium sp. | reverse complement strand
ATTCTATTTCACCGAAATTCTGACTCCTGATTCCGCGCCTCCGCGCCTCCGCGCCTCCTGTCTCCTGTCTCCTGTCTCCTGTCTCCTAATCCTCACTTTTGCAAAGATACTGTTAGGGGTTCTATATCACACGCGGAGACACACCAGACGCGGAGAAAGAAAGGATTTGAATAGCATGATTTTTTCAAGGCGTATTCAACTATAACATTTGTCTTAACACGAAGCTATCCGTAGGGGGAATTCATGTTTAGGTAGTAGGGACGTTGCATGCAACGTCCGTACAGGGAGCACCATGCTCTCACTACCGTGTCTCGTAACAAAAATAATTACAATCGACTACTATTACTATGCACCAGCACCCATGTTTTGCTGGCGCATAACTCCGTTTTTTCCTGACGGAAATACGACAGCATTCGGTTTGCGCAGCATGACCCAGGAAACCAAATTACCCCTAACCCTGGAAATAGCTTAAGTATTTGTAGCAAAATTTTAGTATTTCATAGATTTTTATGAGACTGCTTTGATACTACAAAAATCAATGAAAACCAATATTACTAAACTCCAGCAGAACGTCGCGCCTTACCGACAGTAATAATGACATCTATCAGCATATTCATGGCAATATCTTTACCCGGACAGATACGCCCCGCACTACGATCGCCTACAGAATGGAAACCCATGTGGAAAGGGCAAAGGTTCTCTCGGTTAGCATCAAATTCATAAGTTGTCGGACCCCAAAATTTCTGATCCAATAACCCTAGACTCATGGGAATTAAGATTTTTGTACCAGATGGAAAATATTGATCTTTGCCAGTTATTGTGACAGTAAAAGAATCAGTTGCTATTGTATGGGAAGCACTAACAGGTGCCCAGAGACGGGCACATTCTAGGATATAAAGTCGTACAGACTCTCGGTTATCGAGGTCAAGTTGATCCCAATAATTAGTGGGTTTAATGTTTGATGTATTTCGTCCTGTATAAGCGGGAAGAGAGCGATCGCCCATTGCAGTTTGACCAAGATGTAGTGGACCTTGTAAAGCGGCAATGCTCATAATAGATGTTGTCAACTTTGCCAGCTCCAATCTCGTCATACCATTGTATTGATTGCTTTGTTCGTCAAAGTTAGCTAGAGCGGGTGAATTTTCATAAATTTGTGCTGTACTTGCGATCATGTTTGGCATTTTTTTATGCCCTTTTATATTTAACTTTTCCAGGATATTGCCAACAATTCCAAAGTAATGCAATGTACCAAGGCGGGTGTAATGTATGTCAGTGAGGATATCCATTGTATCTTTGTCATTGGGATCTATTCCTAGTAAGACATAGTGGAGATATCTGATGAGAAACCGCCTCCAACCTCGCGTATCGTCACTAAAGAAAGCTCCCCCCAAACCGTGAGTCATATCTGTATAGTCTGCTGCTAACTGTTCGAGAAGTTGTCTGGCGATCTGATCTTGCTGACGTGCTATTGCAGAGTCGTTGATAATGTAATCTTGTAAACATCTACGAAATGATTCATGATCACTGCTCCCTCCTGCTCCAACATCTGACAGTGCAAGCAAGAAAACGTTTCGTCCGCCGATATCTTGGTTAGGCAAATGACTTTTTTCGAGAATGCTAGTACCTAAACGCCATGTTCGTGCTTGAGGTGAAGTCAGTGCAGTTTCTACTGCTGCAAATTCTCCCATAACTACTTGTCCAGCGCAGCAGAAGTTAGGCCCTAAAACCAGGCGTTTGTAGTCTAAGTATGTGGGGGTGTTTGCGACTAAGCCTTCTATAAAGTTGATTATAGGTAGTAAGAGTTTACTAAGTTTTTTTTCTTGGTTTTGTAATGCCCAAATTTGAAAATTATTTAGTCCAGTATCTATAAATGTTGGTTGTGGTTTTGCTCGGCTGGCTGAAGTCATATTATTTGTTTGTCTATTGTGAGTTTATTGAGCAAAAATTATATCATGTATTAGTTAAATTTTTGTTCTGAATTTAGATATTTTTCTCAGGGAAGACTCAGGTATTTTAATGGTAGAAGTTTGATTTTTCAAACTTAGACATAACTGCTGATAATTATGGTTCATTAATGGATAATTGATAATGGATAATGGATAATTACCTCTCCCTAAAACGGATTGGATTGAATAAAAGGAAAATAAATTCATTGTTTCTCTTGAAATAGAAGGCTTGAAACCTTAGTTATTCGGTAATTCATGTTTGCAGAGCATTCTGTAGGAAATTACCGGTACAGGAGTAGGGATTAGGTCTGAAGAAATAAACACAAATATTTCTCGCTTCACTCGTCTAGGAATATATTTACCTAATATCTATCTACCCACTAGATTTCAATTCTTTTAAATCTTACCAATTTTCGATTTTAGTAACTATTCGTTCTCTTAATACTTATTTGACAAAAAGTCTCTAAAATTGGTATAAAAGCTTGATTAATGGTACTTAGACGTTTTCAGGAATAAAAATAAAAAATAGCTTTCTGGTGTTTCATTTCCCCAGCAAATAATTATGAAGGAAAGGAAGAGTCAGTTTGCTTAAAGCTGTTGGCGCAACATTCCGCAGGAAATACTTACGTTTTTTTTGACAAATAATTTAGGATTAGTATACTTATTATCTATCAGATTTTATGCACAATATTCTGAATTAAACTACTCTAAAATTAAATTCCAGTAGACTCTCTTAAAATTGGTAAAATAAAAGTAATAGGCGCTCTTTCTTCTACTCGGACTCGTACTGTTATAGTAGTACCCACAGTTAACTTTTGTTGAGGTCCTTTGGAAGAAGACCATTGATAACCACTGAAAGTCTTAGGGTCTAGTTTAAGTTGAGCGATCGCTTCTATTTTTCCCCCATTTTCACCGATAATATTGTCTACTATTTCGGGATTTCCTACTACAATTTTTGCTCCTTCTTTAGTCACAGGAAAATCAGATATAGAAATTATTTTGCCAATAATTCCCCCAAATCTTTCTC
>JBFRWR010000336.1:0-2623 GCA_051439685.1 Trichodesmium sp. | reverse complement strand
ACTCAAGCATGATTAAAATTATCCATCTTTCTGACATACATATTGGCAGTGGTTTTTCTCACGGTCGCATCAATCCAGAAACAGGTTTAAACACTCGCCTCGAAGACTTTATTTCTAGTCTAAAACTTTGTATTGATAGAGCAATTTCTGAACCAGTTGATTTAGTTTTATTCGGTGGAGACGCTTTCCCAGATGCTACTCCCGCACCATACATAAAACAAGCTTTTGCTAGTCAATTACGCCGTTTAGTAGATTCTCAAATTCCTACAGTATTATTAGTAGGAAATCACGACCAACATTCCCAAGGTCAAGGGGGGGCAAGTTTAGGTATTTATCGGACTTTAGGAGTTCCTGGAGTTGTGGTAGGCGATCGCTTAGAAACTCATAAAATTTATACTCAAAATGGTGCTATTCAAATAATTACTTTACCTTGGTTAACCGCTTCTAATTTAATGACAAAATCAGAGACAGAAGGTAAATCTATGAGTCAGGTAAATGAGTCATTAATCGAAAAACTTCGGTTAATATTAGAAGCAGAAATTCGTAAATTAAACCCAGAAATTCCTACTGTACTTTTAGGTCATTTAATGGCAGATAGGGCGAGTTTAGGAGCAGAACGTTTTTTAGCAGTTGGTAAAGGTTTTAATATTCCTGTTTCTCTATTAAACCGCCCTTGTTTTGACTATGTTGCTTTAGGTCACGTTCACAAACATCAAAATTTGAATAAGTCTAATAACCCACCAATTATTTATCCAGGAAGTATTGAAAGAGTTGACTTTAGTGAGGAGAAGGAAGAGAAAGGTTTTGTTTTTCTTGAACTAGAAAAAGGTGAAGCTAAATGGAAATTTTGTTCTCTACCCGTCCGGAGTTTTCAAACTATGAAAATTAATGTTTCAGAAGCAGAAAACCCACAAAATGAATTATTGAAAGCTATTAGTAAATATCAGATAGAAAATGCAGTAGTGAGGTTAATTTATCAGTTACGTTCCGAACAATTAGACTTGATTGATAATAACGTTTTACATCAAGCTTTAACTGAAGCACACACCTATACTATTCAACCAGAATTAGTCAGTCAGTTAGCAAGACCTCGTTTACCAGAATTATCAACAGGTAATAGTATCGATCCTTTAGAAGCATTAAAAACTTATTTAGAAAGTCGGGAAGATATTCAAGATATTCAGGAGGAAATGTTAGAAGCTGCTGCTAAATTACTAGCAGTTAAAGCAGATTTATCAGCAGAAAATTCTGATGGTCAATTAAGTTTATTTAGTAAATAAGGGAATAGGGAATTTTATTAATGGATAATTGATAATGGATAATTGATAATTAGAGCTGGCTGAATAAATCTAAAAGCCTTTACAGATAAAGCTTATAACCTTTGAAAATTACAAACAAAGTGCAATTTTTTGACTTAAAACTACCAAAAAGTTAGGATTTTAGGCATATCTAAGGATAGAAAAATCAAGCAACAATTATTCAGAATACTTTCTCCTTCTTCTCACCCTATCCAGACTCTGCTTTTATCAGCAAACCCTAATTAGGGCTTACCGATAAAATAGACATCTCCGGAAAATAAATAAACCTTTGAGTTAGATCGGCTAAATCAAGAAAAAGTCACCATAAAAAAACCTTTTTCATGCTTTTTTCGTAAAAATATTTTGCTAGTTAAGCGTTCCTTTTTCCCTGTTCCCTACTCCTCCAAAAAATCTATATCTTTTTCACCAGAGGTCTAATATAAAAGAATTGACAGATAAAGCTTTTAACCTTTTTAGGTCTGAAAAAAGTACCTGGTTTTCAGCTCTTAATACTCGAACTCGAAAAGGAGCCTATTTTAGGCAAGAGTTGCGCAAAAAAAATTACCGAATAATTAAGGTATAAAGCCTTCTATTTCAAGAGAAACAATGAATTTATTTTCCTTTTATTCAATCCTCTTCCTTTTAGAGAGAGGTAATTATCAATTATCCATTATCAATTATCAATTATTGAATCCCCTACTCCCTACTTCCTAATTTAACCAAATCGATATCCAAAACCTCTAACAGTAATCACATACTCTGGTTTACTAGGATTTAACTCTAGTTTCTCCCGTAACCAACGAATATGAACATCAACAGTTTTACTATCCCCAATAAAATCTGGTCCCCAAACTTGTTCTAACAATTGTTCGCGAGACCAAACTCTGCGTGGATAACTCATAAACAGTTCAAGTAAGCGAAATTGCTTCGGAGAAAGTTTAACTTCTTCACCTCTAACCGTTACTCGGCATTCTTCGGAATAAACTATTATATCTTTATACTGAAGCATAAGTGTTTGGGATACTTGACCTAAACGTTGGCGACGCATCATAGCTTGGCAACGAGCCATAAATTCCCGCATACCGAAGGGTTTAGTTACATAATCATCAGCTCCAGCTTCTAAATAAAAAGCACAATTATTAGCACTACCTCTTGCCCCTAAAATCATTATTGGTATTAAATTACCTTGATGTCTTAACATCCGGCATAAATCTAAACCATTAACGGAGTCAAGAATTAGTAGGTTTAAAGATTGCTCACCTTTAACTGATAAAGAATTCTCAAGAGTGGGAATAACACTACGCCCATCTGGAGCAATAACTACT
>JBFRWR010000335.1:0-6371 GCA_051439685.1 Trichodesmium sp. | reverse complement strand
AACTCTACGGCAGCAGTAATACCAAATATACCACTACCTACAATTAGAAAATCATAAGTTGTACAAAGATTTTTGATATTTAACATTATTCATCAATAAAGTTTTAATTATATTTAACAAGAAATTTTTAATGTTCGAGGTAAATCCTCTATGATAGTTCCAAATATCTAAATATCAGGAGTATCACCTCTACCATACAGCGGTTTTTATGTCAGTAGACCACCGTAGGGACGTTGCATGCAACGTCCCTACAGGGTTTTTGGTTATGGCGATGTGGTTCACCAACCTGAAAGTCATCTTAATCAATTACCAAAGTAGGTATTCTAGAGAATTTCTATATCTAGTGAAGGATAGATAACTGACTCACTTTATCTGGACTTTTTTGTTGATTACCGCAGTTAAGGTAGATAATAAATTTCACCAGGAATATAAAGCAACCAATTAATTAATTAATCCGCAATGATAAATAGACAAAAATCACTTATAATCAGATTTTGCAGTATTTCCCAAGTATAGTTAAAAAAACTTTTACTTAAAATCCATTACTGACACTCAAGAAGTATATGTAAGTTTATACAATATCAGTAGTGTTATATATATAGATATAGTCCATGAAAATTTTATCATTAACTTCTATTGTTACTGCTACAGTAATTGGTTTCCTAAATCTGCCTATCAGTAACCGTTTTGCTGAGGCTCAAACTAATAATTTTTTCTGTGGTAGAATTGGAGCAACTCCAGCAACAATAGCTAATAAACAAGGAAATAAGATTCCGATTATTCTCTGGAATGCTAATAATTATTTTGGTGAATCAGGAGAAGATGCTCTGACTAGATGTACCAGAGTATCTGGAATTTTATCTACTCAACAACGAAACGGATATAGAAATATTACTGTAAGTATCTCTAAAAACGGACAACCAATTATTTGTGCAGCTAATTCTCAAGATGGTTCTTGTCGATTATTATATCAAGTTCCTAATGGTCAAAATCCTCAGCAAGCTAAACAAGAATTATTAAGAAGAGTTGCTAATCCTCAGCCTAATTTACCACCAATTAGTATTTATTGATTCTAGGGAGTAGGGAGTAGGGAATAGGGAGTGGGGAGTGGGGAGTGGGGGAGTAGGGGAGTAGGGAGTAGGGGAGTAGGGAGTAGGGGAGTAGGGAGTAGGGGAGTGAGGGAGTAGGGAAGAAGAAAAAGATGTATTTTAAATTAATAATATAATTGCTATATTCTATTCTTTTATAGCACTACACATTACGGTTAAGACATTTATAAATCCTGGAATCCTTTAAGAGTCTACTGTTCCCTGTTCCCTGTTCCCTATTCCCTATTCCCTAGCGCTATAAAACAAAAGATAGAGGATTACTTTTATTTTCGGCAAAATCTAGAATGCCGCGATCGCAATGTTTATAGAGCAAGTTCCCCTGACTATCAAACAGAAAAGTCGCACCTCTTTGGGTTAAATAAGCAGAATTAGGTACATAAGTTGACCAATTACTAAGAACTTCAGTCATGTTTCTTAATCTAAGTGTTGCTAGTTCAAAAGGACGTTGAAAACCTTTTCCACCTGCCATTTTGAAAAATGAACCCTTGAGAGGAGGTAACGGTTTAGCATGAATTACTTCTTCGTCATCAATTAATTGAGGTGCTTTTTTGTCTCCTAGATAACCTCTAAATACTTCTGCTAAAGTACCAGGACTACCAATACCTGCACACATTAACATTAAATTGAGCCAAGCATTTTGACTTGTGGTTAATAAAGGAAATTTCCAGGTTAATCCCTGATATAATTCTAATTCTTGATGTAGTTTAGCATCTGGATCGACAAATAACCATTCTCTGGGAAATCCATTATATTCACAAAACTTTTCACCTGAAGCACGGTTTCCAATACCAACTGCTCGGATCGTCACTCCTTTAGCTTGCAATTTTGACAGTTCTCGTTGTAACCACCAAGCATATTCGAGATTATCAAAATCCCCTAATTGTGACCAAATTAAGACTAACAAACGATTAACATTTTCGCAACCACTGAGAATAGGTGAAATTTCCCCATCACTAATTCTGAGATGTTGACTTTGCTTGAGAATTTGATATATATTCATAATTTAACTTTTTACTACTTCTATAGTAATCCTAAATGATTTGTGAGAAAAAACTGTAGGGGTTTGGTTTCCAAATCCCCTCTTAGTTTGGGTTTGGAGACCAAACCCCTACGATAAAATATTACAACATAATCCCCTCTTAGTTTGGGTTTGGAGACCAAACCCCTACGATAAAATATTACAACACAAGAGCGGATTGCTATCTAAAATAGGTAGTCCTGCATAGTAATGTCGAAGATATATAAGTTTTGTAATTTCTTCCCACACTCCCCACACTCCCCACACTCCCCACACTGTCTTTACTATTACTATGCACTACCACCTATTATAGTTCTAGAACTATCCATTAAGATTAACGTATTTTTCTATTCCCTATTCCCTAATTTTACAAACTTCAGCTACTCTCATAAAATAGTTTGGTTTTTCGGCTAAAAAACTACAACTTGCACTCAAAAGTTCATCTAAATCTTCTACATTTCTCAACCAAATTTGACCACTACTACCAGCAACAGCAATTTTTTTACTATCAGAACTAAAGGCAATATCAATCACATTGTCTGAAAATTCAAACTGGCTAATTTGTCTTCCTGATAAATTCCAAAGTCTGACAATACTATCAATTCCTACGGTAGCTATTAACTCTCCATTCGGACTAAAATTAACTAATTTAGTATCCAAATGTAAGCTTTGAAAATTATTCACTAATTTACCTGTAGAAATCTGCCACATTTCTACAACTCCATTGGAAGTTGCTGTTAGTAAAGTCTCAGGCTGAGAGATGCTAAAATCCATACTAATAGCTTCTACATCTAGGGTTTTGAATTTATTTTCAGATATATTCCATAAGCTAATAGTAGATTTTCCATCTAGTGTGGCTAGAAAATTCTTATTAGGGCTAAAAGCCACATTTCTAATTAAACCATTATCATCTAAAATCGAATCAGATAATATAGTTATAGGTAAGGATGATATATTCCAAATTTGCACGGGAATATCTATACCTGCAGTTGCTAAATATTGACCATCTTTACTAAAGCTAATACTATTAACTTCTGTTTTTGAGATTTCTAATACATATAAATTTTCCCCTAGATTTTGTTCTAATAAACTCCAGATTTTTACCGTACCGTTACTGCCAGAAGTTGCTAAATATTTACCATCAGGATGAAAAATTAGACTATTAACTAATTTTTGTTCTGTTTGCCATTCTGTAATTTTTTTCCCTGCCAAATTCCAAATAATTACTTTTCCATCTACTCCTGCTGAAGCTAAAATTTCTTGATTAGGACTAAATTTAACAGTAGTAACTGCACCTTGATGACCTTGCAAAATAATTTTTCTATTCTGCAGTAAAGTATTTTCAAATTGTTCTTGTTCATCGAGTTTATCAAGAATCATTTGTAAAGCTAATATCGGTCTAGTGGCAGGATATTCGGCAAGAGGAGTATTATTATTTACTAAGGATTTTAATCTTTGTCCTACGGATATAGCTTTAGGTAAAGCTTCTAATAATGCTTGATTTGTCGCTGATTTTTTGAACATTGCTAATAATAAAGCATCGGTTCCAGTTTGTTCAATTTCTCGACTAGATTGTGCTAATTGAAATTTTTGATAAGCTAAGATGGAAAAGCCGGTGGATAAAAGCAAAGATATGCCTAAGATAGCCGAACCTGTTTTAATCCATAATTTTGCTTTTTGTTGAGCTTTGACAACTTCTATTTGAGCTTTTTTTGTTTCAATTTTTGTTAATTCTAAAGCTTCTGTCTGAGCATCTAATACTAATTTTTGGCTAGTAGTTAAAAATTGAAAGTCTTGATTTCTTAAACTTTTATCGGCTGCCCAAACTAATGCTGACTTTAAATTTTCTCCTTGTAATAAATAGGAGTTATTTTGATAGTTAGACTTCAACCAAGCTTTAATTGCTTCTGAATAAGGAGGCAAATTTTCTAATTCTTCCACAATCATTTCTTTGTGAAACACTGCGGCATATATTGGATTAGCAACTATTAATTTATTATCTCGTTTCACTACTAATCCAGATAATCTAAGTTCCATTTCTTCGGTACTATGATCTGCAACTATTCCCGCATTATTCTCTAATATTTGCTGATATAATCCTAATCTTCTGACGATTCTTTCATCCTTTCTAAAAATCCGGTCGCGAATAGTTTTCAAATGTTCTGGCACATCTTTTGTTTCCCAGTTATTAATAATTTGAGAAGTAACAATTTCTTTGACTCCCTTTGCGACTTCAATAATCAAATCTCCATTTTCAATTAATAGTCTACATACCTTTTGAGTTAAAAATGGTTGCCCTCCAGTCCAAAATAAAACTTCTTTTAATAATGCTTCTGGTTCCTGACAAATTTCAACTAACCCATCTACTAATGATAAAGCTTCATCAAATCTAAAACCTGTCAATTCAATAGCTCTACCAATATTAAAAGGTGTACTACTTTTATCTTGACATAAATCTTGAGGTGTACTAACTCCTAATAAGGCAAAAGTTAGGCGATTATATTCTTGATTATGAGGGCGTTTATTGTAACAAGAGCGAATCAAACTGAAAAAATTATCAACAGGAAAATCTAAAGCTAGAATACTATCAATTTCATCAATAAAAATTACTATATTGTGATTAATTTCTGTCAGTAAAACTGTTTCAATAAACTCACTTAATCTCTGAACAGGTGCTAGATAATCTCGTTCTCGCCACCAGGTACGAATATTCACAGATTCTGAGAGGTCAAAATTATTTTCTAAGATGCGCAAAATTCCCGCATACCACTGTTCAGGAGTTACACCTCTATTACCTATTTCCGAAATATCAATTGCCACACAATAAATACCCTCTGTTTGTAATCTTTGAATTGTTCTAACTTGCAAACTAGATTTTCCCATTTGACGAGAATTAAGAACATAACAAAACTCACCTGCTTTCAGACCTTGATAAAAATATTCATCTGCTTGTCGTTGCACATAATTAGGTGCATTTCCGGGGAGACAACCACCGACTTGATAATAAGATTTTTGAGTTGAATTATTCATATTATGGAAGTATTTTTCGCCTAAGTGAATAGTTGTTTTGTAAGCAGTCAGATATCAGCATTCAGCTATTAGCTATTAACTAATTATCTTGGAAATAATAATTAGTCTCCCAGCAGAATTACAAGTTATTAAGAAAAAGGTCGGATGAAAGGGATATGGCTAAATATTTACTTGATTTATATGATACTAATTAAAAATAGTTTTGACAGTAATTCATGCTAATCTATAAACCAGAAAAAATAGCTAATTAACCAATAACAAGATTTATCCATGACCAAAAAATAAGGCAGCAAACCTCCCCTTTCAAGAGTATTAAAAAAAATTGATTCAGTATTTCAAGTATCCTACTTGATTAGGAGGTACTGATAACTGATAGTTGTTTTGTAAACAGTCAGCAGTCAGCATTCAGCATTCAGCTATTAGCTATTAACTCATTATCTTGGGAAGAATAATTAGTCTCCCAGCCGAATTACAAGTTATTAAGAAAAAGGTCGGATGAAAGGGATATGGCTAAATATTTACTTGATTTATATTATACTAATTAAAAATAGTTTCTACAGTAAATCATGCTAATCTATAAACCAGAAAAAATAGCTAATTAACCAATGACAAGATTTATCCATGACCAAAAAATAAGGCAGCAAACCTCCCCTTTCAAGAGTATTAAAAAAAATTGATTCAGTATTTCAAGTATCCTACTTGATTAGGAGGTACTGATAACTGATAACTGATAACTGATAACTGAAATTGCCAATTTGCTAAAGACTATTTAGAAGAATTATTATCCCAACTAGGAGAATGTAAAGCTCCCCTAGAAATCCGCAGTGAAATTAGACAAGTAGATGTCTTTTTTGCTCCATCAACTCAACCAAAAATTTCACCGGAACTATTAGGGTTATTAGGAAAATTAGCCACAACAGTTTGTTTATTTGAACCATTTAGAAATCCTGTAACAATTAACGAAATTCGGACTTGTGTACGGACGTTCCATGGAACGTCCCTACTTTAGAGGTAAACACAGATTTTATCCGTCGAGCGAATCGGGAAAATACTCGCCTCAATGAAAATAATTATCCGAAATTATGGATATTATATAGAATCCGGTTATATAGTATATGTTGATAATTCTATAATTTTCAGTATTCAATCTCCCCTACTCCCCTACTCCCCTACTCCCCTACTCCCGACTATACAATAACTATTCAACCGGATTT
>JBFRWR010000334.1:0-6371 GCA_051439685.1 Trichodesmium sp. | reverse complement strand
TCATTCTGACAAAGTGCATCAATATGGTTTGGTGACAATGGAGGTAGCAGAGCAAATTTACAATGACGAAATAGATATATTAATTGAACTAGAT
Source organism: Trichodesmium sp. (assembly GCA_051439685.1). Taxonomy (GTDB): domain Bacteria; phylum Cyanobacteriota; class Cyanobacteriia; order Cyanobacteriales; family Microcoleaceae; genus Trichodesmium. The sequence continues at coordinate 6,277 of JBFRWR010000334.1, read as the reverse complement.
AGTCTGACATCTAATACTATTTGTGGTATTATGGCACTGAAACCTGCACCTATACAAGTTAGTTGGTTAGGGTGGGATGCTTCAGAAGTTCCAACTATTGATTATTATATTGCCGATCCGTATATTCTACCAGAAGATGCTCAGGAATATTATCAGGAAAAAATATGGCGACTCCCTCAAACCTTCTTAGCAATAGATGGGTTTGAAGTTTCTGTGCCAACTATTAGCCGTGCAGACTTAGAAATTCCTGATGATGCTGTAGTTTATCTAGGATCGCAAAGAGGTCCGAAATATAATCCGCAAATAGCTAAGTTACAGATGCAAATTTTGAGGGAAGTTCCTAATAGTTACTATATAATTAAAGGCTTTGGCGAACAAGATTCTATCAACCGTTTCTTTTTTGAAATAGCTGAGAAAGAAGGGATAGCTAGAGAAAGGATAAAATTTATTTCTAGGGTGAAACTAGAAGAAATTCACCGCGCCAACCTAGAAATAGCAGATATTGTTTTAGATACCTATCCCTACAATGGTGCGACAACAACAATGGAAACTCTCTGGATGTGTATCCCAATGGTAACACGAGTTGGTCAACAATTTGCTGCCCGCAACAGCTACACGATGATGATGAATGCTGGCATCACCGAAGGTATTGCTTGGAGTGATGAGGAATATATAGAGTGGGGTATTAGATTAGGCAAAGATGAAAAATTGCGTCAGGAGATATCCTGGAAGTTGAGAAAGTCAAGGCAAACTGCCCCATTGTGGAATGCGAAACAATTTACCCGCGAGATGGAGAAAGCTTATGAGCAAATGTGGCAGAGGTATGTTGAGGGTGGGAGTTAAGATTGCTGACCGATAAGCGATCGCCACTGTTAAAATTAACGTCAGGTTATCGGAGAATTACAGGAAAATAAATGGCTAAAACAGTTGAATTGAATCATTATGGAGTATGGCAGTCTGGTTATATTCTGCTGGCCGAAAATCACAAACACTGCCTATTAGCTAGACATTCTCTAGATAGTTGTGGTAGAAGTAATTTATCGCAGCCTTTAATAGTAGATATTACAAATACTAGACCAGAGGCAGATATTAAACTGAAAGGTTTGTTCACAACCATTGAACAATTAATTGACTATCACATAAAATCATGGCATACGGATACACTAAAGATGGTCGTCGAGTTTACCAAAACGACGGAGGAACATGGCTTATTGAAGAGCGCGACGGTACAGTTAGACAAGCAACACCAGAAGAAATTGACGAAGCATACGGAAATTCAAGCGAATGATATTGTCAGTGTAGTTGGTTGGCCAGGCAAATATCGCGTTGTGTACAACACGAGGGAATTTGCACTTGTTGAAGGTATTGATACAAGTTGTGTGCAGTCGGGGTGGAGTAATGCTCCTAACTATGGTTGGTGCAGAGATTTTAAACATTATGTACATTCATCAAGTCTTCAATTAGTGTAGGAGTAATTCGCATTAGCAGAGCATGACCTCGAAAATTACCCCTACAGGGGAGTAGGTAGGGACGTTGCATGCAACGTCCCTACCTTGTGTAACAAACATTTATCGCGCTTGGTATTAGACGTGCTACTATTGCCTTGATTTAATTCCACCTTGCAAAACTGTCAACACTTGCTGCATATTTCCTGCCAACATAGCAGACACATCTAACCACAACCCCGGAAATACTAAAGAACAAATCACCCCTCGTTCATCCGGTATCAAGGAAATATAATCCCCATCCTCTAAACTAAACCAATCAATTTTTTGCTCAAACACCTGCCAGACAATATATTCTTTTACTCCACTACGCTGATAAGCAAGTTTTTTATCCCCTAAATCTATAGTTGCACTACTAGCAGCAATTTCTACAACGAGTTCTGGTGCCCCTTCTATATACCCATCATCGCTAAGTCTAGACTGTCCGCCATTTTCGGGGTTAATTAGCAAGACACCATCTGGTTGTAGTTCATTATTATTATCTAAGCGAACTGTTGGTTCAATTCCCATTTGCACTTCAGGTGTGACAGCTTGATAGACTCCCAACCAAGTAATTAAACGCCCATGGGGTTCGGCATGAGGTTGAAAACGTAACGGGGATGCCGTATAAACGACTCCTTGAATTAATTCAGCTTTTTTGAGTTCTGGTATCGCTTGGTAACGACGCTCGAATTCTAGTCTAGTTAGGCGATCGCCATTTTCTAATGGTGGCAATTGGTAATTTAAGGTATTGGGTAGTGAAGATGTCATAGTAATTCTCTCCAGATGAGGATTAGTAAAGCTAAGTTTTATTAGACTTAAGGATTAATTTTTTAATAGCAAAAATTTCATCTTGGCTAATTAGTTTTTATTAGTCTCGAAAATATGGGTTTTATTTAGCAAGCTACTCATTTCAATTGCAGGAATATTTTCTACTTTGAATAAATCTATGGCTTCTTGATTTTCATTCTCCAAGACAATTCTACCCTGAACCAGACTTAATAAATTTTGCCACTGAATTTGACTAAATTCCCCAACTAAAACAATTTCTGGTCCCTCATCTACCTCTAATTCTTCCTCCATCAATAAGTTCATTGCCACGCTAGATAAAATTAAATCTGCATCTTCAACAGAAATATTACTATTATCTACCAGGAGAGTAATTTTACTTTTATCTGGATGAGAAGCGATCGCTTTAATCACTTTTTGTAGTTCCACAGCTAGAGATTCCTCTGACTTAGACCAATCTGGAAAAATCACCAGATTAATATCTCTTAATTTCAGGTTTTCCTTAATTGAAATCACCTTATTGTTAGAACTAATTTTATTTGCATTTGGTAGATACTCCTTTAGTTCTGGTTGAAGTTCAACAGCCTTTTGCCAGTATACCATTGCCTCCTCCAACTTATTTTCCTCCTGCAATACTTGTCCTAAATTCCAATAAGCCATCGCTAATTCTGGAGCGATAGCGATCGCCTCTTTGTAACTACTCTTAGCCTCATCTAACTTTCCTTGATTGAGATAAACGTTACCTAAATTCGCAATAGCTGCGACTAGATCGGGTTGAATTTCTAATGCTTGGGAATAGGAAGCGATCGCCTCATCAAAATCCCCCAGCATTTGCAAAGCATTTCCCATCGTTAGGTAAGCATTTGCCAAACCAGGTTTCAGTTCGATCGCTTGCTTGCTGACAGCGATCGCTTCTTTGAACTGACCTTTATCGTAATAGATAGCTGCTTGTTTACTAAGGGCGTTTGCTTCAGAGTATCGTTCTTCAATATAAGCTATTAAATTTTCTCTATAGTTTTTTAAGCCTGTAGTCATTCGTTCTGTTTGTTCCTTCTGAATATAGGCTTTATTTTTTCTAAATTGTCCTGACTCTTTCACAAACGCTATATCGCATTGCCAGAGAGCGTTATCTAAAGGTCGCCACATCAAATCCACAATGTCATAGATAACAAATCCTTGAGCTTTCATACACTCAATAACATTAAAAATCTGAGTGAACAGACCTACTTCCACAATTACATATTCTGTTTCTCCTAGCATTCTAGTTGCACCCGCCAAAACATCAGTTTCATTGCCATCCACATCCACCTTAATTAAGTATGGCGGTTCTAATTTTTTTTCTTCACATATCCAATCTAGTGTTATTCCATCTATAGTTCTACTATAAAAGTTTTTTTCGCTGCTTGAGACTTGATCGGATACCGAAGAGTGTACTAAATTAGGATCGATATCAATTGTAAATAGACCTAATTCTTTAGTTGCGGCAGCAATAAGATACTCTGCATGATTAAGATTTTTACAAATTTTGACAAGATAGGGTTCATTTTCTCGAATGGGTTCAATTAAAATATGCCGAGAATCTGGAAAAATCTCATATAAACAGAATGTACCTAAAGCTGCACCCACATCAATAACCGTTTTAGGTTCAAAGCCCAACTCTTTGATATGTATTAATCCGCCTGCCATAGAGTCTCTAGAAATTTTTTTATCTACCATCATAGTTTCTCCCATATTTTATTTTTTAACTACTCCTGTTTTAAGCCCTGTTCAATATTTAGCATTTCTAAACGCCAATTTTTTCTGGGCTTATTTTACGTTATTTCCCAAAAACTATAATACAATACTTTTGAGTATATTTGTGGTTTAGTTTTTGTAGGTTATGTTAAAAAATCTAAAATTGCTTCAAGGATTTGAGCTATAAGCATCGGGAAATCTAATGCAGGCAGAGTTAATCTGTGATCAAGTTCTATCAAAGAACCCAGAAGATCCAGAAGCATTGAAGTTACTGGGGATGATTTATTACAAGTTGAATCAAGGAAAAGTTGTACCTGCTGATGCTGCTCTAGACTATCATCTTTGGTATTACAATAGTCGTATCTGGCTCAAAACATCTTGGGCGGGCGTCAGAACACTAAAATCTCCCTCCGATATGTGGAATTACCAAGAAATTATTACCGAATTAAAACCTAATTTAATTATTGAATTTGGCACTTGTCACGGTGGTTCTGCTCTATTTTTCTCTTCAGTTATTAAACAAATAAATCCCAAAGGTAAAGTTTTTTCTGTTGATGTTAATTCTGAGTTTATTAACTCATTAGCAAAGGAAGACCCACTGATTGAACTTATGGAAGCATCATCAACTTCCCGAGAGGTTGCAATTAGAATCTCGGAACTACGCAAGGAATATCCAGGACCAGTTTTTGCAATCCTTGATAGCGACCATAATAAGGATCATGTATTGCAAGAAATGTTGTTACTTCGCCACTTATTACACCCAGGAGATTACTTAATAGTTGAAGATAGCAATATTAATGGGCATCCTGTTCTACCTGGGTGGGGAGAAGGACCTTACGAAGCAGTTCAAGAATATTTTTCCCTTTATCCAAATGATTATGAAGTAGATTCATCAAGAGAACAAAAGTTTGGTTTTAGCTTTGCAACAGGCGGTTTTTTGATTAGGAAAGCAGCTTGATAATATGAAGAAAATAAACTAAACTTTTTCAGTAATTAAAATGTGAAAGTCAAGAATGCGATCGCTTAGTTAACAGATGTTATAGAATCCATTTGGTATCTTTTCCATCAATAGGTAGCGATCGCTAACAACTCTACTGAAATATCTATTGGTGTATCTGAAAAATTGGAATTTCATAAGCGCCTAATTTAGCGATCGCTTCTCCATTCTCATTCTCCAACACAATTTTACCCTTAATCAAAGTCAAAAGAACCTCCCACTGAATTTGACTCAACTCGCCAACCAGAGAAATATCTGGTCCTTCCTCTACATCGAATTCCTGTTCCATCATCAGATTCATCACCATGCTAGATAAAGCCATATCTGCATCTTCCTCAGAAATATTGCTCGTATCGACTAAAAGATTTATCCGACCTTTATCTGGATGAGAGGCGATCGCTATTAACACCCTAGCAAAATCCTGATAAAGCTCTTCCTCCTCGCAACTCCAATCTGGGAAAATAATTAAATTAATATCCCGCAAACTGAGGCTTTCACTCAACCTATCTGCTAGATAATTTTGTAAAAGCTTTTGGAATAAGCCTCCGATTTTCTGAGAATATGCCTGACTATCGAGAAAACTAGGTTTAGCCGACATTTTTTGCCGAATCTGATTCCCCATTTCTTTTCGCAATTCAGAATTAGTTCCCAGGGAAATGGCCAACTGGATGTAAGAGTCTTCGCTATCAGCAACTAAGTTAGAAACTCCTAAACTTTGTAAGATTGCCGCCCCCATTGCTCCTCGAAAACAGTTTCCCTGCTTGGCAACCACTGGCAAACCTACTTGTAATGGTTCTATTAAGGAAGTAGTTCCAGAAAAGGGATAGGAATCAAGGTAAATATCTGCTATTTTCAAGTATTCCTTAACATCCTCCCGATTCGGTACCGGTTTAGGATCTAAGACAATCAGACGGTCTATCGCCACCCCTTGTTTTAAAAAAGATGCTTTTAAATGTTTGATATAAGCTGCTTTAGGATAATTACTTGTCCAATTTGGTCCAAAAGGCAGAAGCAGCAATATAGAATTGGGAACAGCAGCAATTATTTTTACCCACGAATCAATTAGTTCGGGAATAGTTTTGTAACAGTTCGCACCGGAGATAAAGACAACAACTTCTTCAGGGATATCTAAAAGTTCTCGATCTACCCTGGTAGTTACCTGTTGAAGTTCGAAACCATAACTGAAACAATGAGCGGTTCCTTCTAACTTTACTAATTTTTCTTGATAATGTTCTGTTGAGGTCTCTTGAGGATCGGTAAGCTGACCGGAAAT
>JBFRWR010000333.1:0-13639 GCA_051439685.1 Trichodesmium sp. | reverse complement strand
CGAGTCGAGATAAAACTATTGAAATTTGGGATATGAAAAAAGGCAGACGTTGGTTTACTCTGACTGGTCATGGTGACTCTGTGCAAACAGTGGCGTTTAGTCAAAATGGGGAAATGTTGGCGAGTGGTAGTCGGGATAAAACTATTGAAATTTGGGATATGAAAAAAGGCAAACGTTGGTTTACTCTTATCGGTCATTCTGACTGGGTGGATACGGTAGCGTTTAGTCCAGATAATCAAATGTTGGCAAGTGGGGGTAGGGATAAGGCAATTGAAATTTGGAATTTGCAAAAGGCGAAGCGGTGGTTTACTTTAATAGGACATGAAGACCGGGTTTATACTGTTGCTTTTAATCAAGATAGTGGAATGTTAGCAAGTGGCAGTCGCGACCAAACTATTAAAATATGGGATTTGCAAAAGGCGAAAGAGTTATTTTCAGTTAAAGGTCATTCTGACTGGGTGCGATCGCTAAGTTTTAGTCCAGATGGTGGAGTATTAGCGAGTGGTAGTCGGGATGGTACGATTAAGTTATGGCAGGTTTATGGAGGGGAACTTATTTCGACACCGATACAAAATTTGAAGTATGGTATGAGTGATGTGTTGTCGGTGGCGTTTACTCCGAATGGCAAAATAGTTGCCAGTGGATATCGCAATGGTATTATTAATTTATGGGATGCTATTACTGGGGAATTATTGGAAACTCTTGAAGGTCATTCGAGCGATGTATTTTCCGTGGTGTTTAGTCAGGATGGTAGGAGTTTAGCCAGTGGGAGTAATGATAAAACGATTAAAATTTGGCAAGCGTAAAACAGTTATCAGTTATCAGTTATCAGTTATCAGCTTTTTACGTTAAAGTTAGTAGTAGGGCTTCAGCCCTAAGTGCATATCGGGCTGAAGCCCTACTACTAACGAGTGATTAATGTGGTATACACTCGGAGCAAATATTTTTTGTTTATTCCCTATTCCCTATTCCCTATTCCCTAAAACAAAAAAAATGCTACTAGAATTAAAAAGATTAACCGTACCTCCTGGACAAAAAGTATTATTAAAAGATGTAAGTTGGCAGGAATTTGAAGAAATTCTCACGGACTTAGGAGAAAATCGTTCCTCTCGAATAGCTTATGCAAATAATACTTTAGAAATTATGGCTCCTTTACCAAAACATGAAATTAGTAAAGAAATTATTAGTGATTTGCTAAAAGCACTTCTAGAAGAACTAGACAGAGAATTTTTAACTCTAGGTTCCACAACTTTTAAAAATGAGCAGATGGCAAAAGGAATAGAACCCGATAATTGTTTTTATATTGAAAATGAAGCTAAAGTTAGTGGGAAAGAACGTCTAGATTTAACAATCAATACGCCTCCAGATTTAGCACTAGAAATAGATGTAACTTCCCGGAATCATACTGATATTTATGCAAGTTTAGGAGTAGGGGAATTATGGAGATTTGAGAAAGGAAAGTTGCAGATATATGTATTAGAAAATAGCCAATATATAGAGTCAGAATTTAGTCCGCATTTTCCCAATTTACCCTTAACTGAAATTATTCCCGGATATCGCGATCGCTGTAAAAATCTAGGTAGAAATAAAACCATGAAAGCATTTCGTAATTGGGTAAGAGCTGAAGTCAGAAATCAGAAGTAGCTGGTAATGGCGTGACACACCTAAAATGTTGCAATAGTAGGGGCGGGTTCCCGCGTTAAGTTAACGGCAGTCACCCAAAATGAAATAAACCCGCCCCCATTCCGCGTATTTATCAATTATCTAATTACCCAATATCAGTTTCAAAGCGGGGCGGGTTTAGATAAATTAATATCATTTATCAAGGTTTTCGGCTAAACCCGCCCCTACAAATTTTATAAAGTTAATAATGTAGGGGCGGGTTCCATATTAAATTCATCGGCAGTAACATCAAATTAGGTAAACCCGCCCCCTGGTGTACTGCGCTGCTTAGAGCGGGGCGGGTTTAGATAAATTAATATCATGTATCAAGGTTTTCGGCTAAACCCGCCCCTACACATAGCACTAATAACTGAAAAACCCGCCCCTACCAACCCACAGAATAATCGGGAAAACGATTCGCTTTAATAAAATTTATTGCTGTCTCAGCTATTGCTGGAATTTCTATGAAGACAATTTTTTCTATCAAAAATGGTAACGGTATTTGTCCGGGAGATACCTTTGTTTTGGGAACTTTGCTTAATATTCTTTTACCCACCATGATCTGGAAATAGTCATTGCGTTAGCGAAGCTTTGCGATAGCAAATGAAGCGTCAGCGTAATGTTTGCGGAGCATTCCGTAGGAAAGCAATCTCAACGTTCGAGATTGCTTCGCTCCACTTCGTTCCGCTCGCAATGACGAATAATAACTTAAAATTTGGTGTGTAACGCCGACAGAAACCTTTGTATTTGTCGGCGCATTCTTCTAATGATGTACCTAACTCAAAGAAAGCGGGATGCCATTGAGTAATGCCATCCGTGGTTAATTGTTCATAAGTACCATAGTTAGAAAAGTCATAGAAAAAGCCTTCTTTCATTCCTGCTGCCTTGGGGTTGGCATGAATATAACGGATGGTATTTAATGCTCTTTCTTTGTCGGAGTTGGGGAAGCCATGACAGGTGTATCTTTGTTCCCAAAAATGACCTTTGCGGTTCAGGAGGGCGTTGAAAGACATGGCAGAATACCAATTTATCCAGTGCATTTACTACCTAGTCATTGCGTTAGCGAAGCTTTGCGATAGCGAATGGAGCGTCAGCGTAATGTTTGCGGAGCATTCCGTAGGAAAGCAATCTCCAACGTTGAGATTGCTTCGCTTCACTTCGTTACGCTCGCAATGACACATAGTTTTCTGCTTCCATCAGGTAATGGACATGATTCAGCATGATGCACACCGCATATAGTTTGAATGGGTATTTTTCCTGTGCTTGTTTGATTATGTGTAGTAGAATTTCCCTGGTTTCTCGACGGGTGAGGTTGAAATCTCTGTTGTTGCACCGAGTTGTAATGTGGTAGGAATACCCTGATTGAAATTCTCTTTTTGGTCTGCCCATGTCTTTTCAGTTAACTGTTTTTAGTTCTCAGCTGCTCGTTACCAGTTAATTATCACAGTTATCATTTTTCAACTTCTTCATTCTGTCTCCTGACTCCTGTCTCCTGTCTCCTAACTTCTGCTTCTGACTTCTGACTTCTAACTTCAGACTTCCGAAGTGCCAGGTATCGTTGAGAAAAAAATAGAAGGGTAAACTTCCTTCTCTTCTTCTTTTTAGGCTTTTGTCTTTCTTTTGCTGCCTAGCATTAAACCGCCTAGTGTGATAAAACCTAAAACTTGGCTGGGTTCCGGTGTGGAGGCTGGGATCTCCTCTCTCTCACTAAACTTTGCAATCATATGGGGAGTGTCAGCTGGCCAATAGGTAGGTGTAAGGGACAGATGGTTAGTCAAGTCAATAGCTGTAGCCATCCCGCTGACAAGATCATACACATTTATCTGTCTGCTGGAGATTGGCCAGATATCATCTTGAATTTTGTGAATTGAATGATCCCACAGGAACTCGGCAAGAGACACAGCAGCAAAACCATCGATAGGAGATGAGTCGGAGTCGAATACAGCATAGGCAGCATCGCCCCACAAAAATTCCACATCGTACATCTTGTCACCAACGGCGAGGTCCTTCACTCCATCCACAATTTCATCACCGTCACTGTCTATTAGCGTTGCGGCCACAGCAGCCTCAGGCGCAGGCGCGAACAGTGCGAAAGAAGAAGCCAATACGGCGGAACTCAGACCACACAAGCAGGAAGTAAATAAGTTGCGTGCAGATACTTGGGTATTTGTTTCGAGGTTTTTCATGTTTAGTTGTGTTAAGTTTTGTGTTTACATTTCTAAGCATAATCTCCCCCCCCCTAGTGTCAAGAGCATTTCGGCAACTTCATCAAATCTTCATTAAACCTAAGTAACCCTAAGTGGAATCACGCATCTTAATTCATCAAATCTTCATGTTTTTGTTTTTTGCAGGGGAATTTTGGGGAGGGTTTAGATAAATTAAATACGCTTGCATCAAGATTTTTGTTGAAAAATAACCCTCCTAAGTAAGGTTTCGGGGGTAAAAAAGTCAAGTGATCCAGTATTATTCAGAATGCGACTATATTGAGGTAGGGGGCGGGTTTGGATAAATATAATATGTCAATTATAATGATGAGACCCATCCCCACAATTTTACACATGATGAGGTAGGGGCGGGTTCCCGCGTTAAGTTAACGGCAATCACCCCAAATCAAATAAACCCGCCCCCATTCCACGTTCAATCAATATCAGGTTCAAAGTGGGGCGGGTTTTGATAAATCAATCAGTTATCACCAGATTTTTGGTGAAACCCGCTCCTACAATTTTTGTAACGGACGTAGGGGCGGGTTCCCACGTTAAGTTAACGGCAATCACCCAAAATGAAATAAACCCGCCCCCATTCCGCGTATTTATCAATTATCTAATTACCCAATATCAGTTTCAAAGCGGGGCGGGTTTAGGTAAATTAATGTCATGTATCAAGGTTATCGGTTGGATACATTGCCACTTTGGGTATTGCAGTTATTGGTAAAACTCTAGGTTTACAGCACTTTTGAGGATGGTGAGGTACACTTTATTAATTCTCTGTTGCCTGTTGCCTGTTGCCTGTTGCCTAAAAAGCAGCAATATTTTTGCCACGAACTTAGTAGGATTGCTATAATAGCTTGGCTCGATTAACCAGAAAGATTTACTAAAGAAGCATCTCTAGTTTTGGCGAAAACTAATTACCCCAATTCTATATTAGATGCCAACTCACCAAATAATAGATTACCTTATATATTTAAGATATGCCGATAATAATTAAAAATGATTCAACAGCCTAAATCTCAATATTCCCTCACCTGGATTAGTAAAATTGCTGAAGTCCCTAAACCAGAGTGGGATGCCTTGGCCAAACCATTAAAAACTCCTTTTCTAGAATGGGACTGGCTGCATAATATGGAAACTTCTGGTAGTGTCGGTGGTAGAAGTGGATGGCTACCCCAACATTTAACTCTATGGCGAGACAGACAACTAATAGCAGCAGCTCCACTATATATTAAAGGGCACAGTCAAGGTGAATTTGTGTTTGACCATCAATGGGCTGAAGTGGCCTATCGCTTAGGTATTGAATATTACCCGAAGTTGTTGGGAATGTCGCCGTTTACTCCTGCGGAAGGGTATAGATTTTTAATTGCGCCAGGAGAAGATCAAGATCAAATAACGGCTTTGATGGTAAATGAGATAGACCATTTTTGCGATCGCCATCATATTTCTGGTTGTCATTTTCTCTATGTCGATCCAGAATGGTATCCTATACTCAAACGGAATGGTTTTACCAGTTGGCTCCACCATAGTTACATTTGGCAAAATCATGGTTATCAGAATTTTGATGACTATCTGAAAGTATTTAATGCTAACCAACGTCGGAATATTAAGCGGGAACGCAAAGCAGTAGGAAAAGCTGGTTTACAAATGCAGACTTTTACAGGGGATGAAATACCAAAAGCTTTGTTTTCTAAGATGTATACTTTTTACGAGAGTACCTGCGATAAGTTTGGTTGGTGGGGTAGTAAATATTTGACGAAACGATTTTTTGAACAATTACATCACGACTTTCGAGATCGGGTATTGTTTGTTGCGGGTTATAGTGAAGCTGACGATCGCTTACCAGTAGGAATGTCGTTTTGTATTACCAAGGGCGATCGCCTCTATGGACGTTATTGGGGTAGCACTTATGAAATAGACTGTTTACATTTTGATGCTTGTTATTATGCGCCGATAGAATGGGCGATCGCTCAGGGTGTTCAGACTTTCGATCCTGGTGCTGGAGGGCGACATAAAAAACGCCGTGGTTTTCCCGCTACCCCTAACCACAGTATGCACAAATTTTATCATAATCGTTTATCAAAAATATTTTTGTCTTACATTGGGCAAGTAAATGAAATGGAGCAATTAGAAATGGATAGAATTAATCAAGATTTACCTTTTAGTAGGGATAATTTCTTACGGAATGCTCCGCAAACATGATCATAAGTTACGCATAACCACCATATCTTGTAGGGGCGAATCGCGATTCGCCCCTACAGTTGGCAAAAAATCCAACGTAGGGGTTTGGTCTCCAAACCCCTACAGTATTGAAATGCAACAACCTAATATCTTTACCTTGGATTAATTTTAACTTCAATGCGACGGTTACGTTGTCTATTAGTTCTAGAATCATTTTCAGCGATGGGGCGAGACTCTCCATAACCAATAGCTAAGAGACGATAGCGATCACCTAAATTTTTTGATATATATTCTGCCACTGCTTCAGCTCGTAAAAATGATAACTCTTGATTAGCTTTTTCTTCACCACGATTATCTGTGTAACCAGAAACACTAATTGTTGCCCCTTGATAATTTTTCAACTCACCAATTAAATTATCTAAAATTACCCTACCCTGAGAAACAATAGTATTACTATTTGACTCAAACAAAATATCACTAGGAAGAGTAACCATCATCATATTTTCTGTAAAAACTGGTTGAGTCAGTTTATTTATTTGTTCACTTTCCCCCGCAGAGAGAGGAGTCGCTAACTGTTTAGTTATCAAGTCCAATCTTGTTTCTAAATTTTCATTAGGTTTACTCACCCCTAGTTGACTTTCTAGAGCTGTAGTCCTACCAATCAAATTATTTAACCGTGTTTGTAACTGCTGAAGTTCTTTCTCTAATTCTTCTCTTTCTGTCTCTGTTAGTTCGACTTGAAGTGTAGGTAGTTCTGGAGTAGATGCAGGAGACTGACTCAAAGATTCAGGAAACTGTTTTTTAGATATTATACCTTTAGCACTACGGAGTAATTTTTCGGCTATGGGTATCTCTTGAGAAGTAGACGGATATTGAAAAGCGATCGCCATTCCCAGCACCCAGGAAAAACCGCTAGCTACTACCAGCAGTAACAATCGAAATATCAAGGATAAGATTAACAAACCCATTCCCAGAGACTTAGGGGTACTCCGTTTGGAAGAAGATTTACTCACGGTTTTTCCATTCAGCGATCTTTTTTACTTGATACTATCTCAAAACTAAATATCAGTTTCTGACAATATCAAACTTGAGAAATAATTTAATTTGACCAAGGTTCTACTGTCAATAAGCCATTTTCTCCAAAAAGAACCTTAAACTCAGCTATGGGTTGATTATTATCTCCAGTTACTGTTTGTTGGTTCAATTCTAGCAGAGGAGTTTTATTTACCTCATCAGCAGCAGCAGGGTTAATGGGAGAGTAACCAATAATATTACTATCTGAGTCTACTTTGACACGATAAATTAAATCTTCATTAACTTCTAATGTCCAAGCATCATCAATTTTTTCATAGAGTAGATTTTGCAACTGTTCAATTTTGACTGGATCAGTAATTTCTGATTCGCTAGTCAAAGACGGAGCTAAATTTTCTTCCGTCAGAGTCTCCTCAGAACTATCTCGATCTACCTCCCCATCTTCAGAAATTGATTCTGGGGAAGATGGTGAAGTTTCAGATGTAGGAGTGGGATTAAAACCAGACTCTGGGGTATTTGTAGGAGAGGAATCTAAATTACCGACACTTTCATTGGACTGTGGTTGAGGTTCTCTACGTTCTACTTCTGGAATAGGTATAAAGAATAAAGCTAATGCTGCTATTGCTAAACCGGACATTCCCACCGCAGCAGGGATGACTTTTTGGGCCATTGGTTCCCCAGACTTAGCCTGTTTCCGAGAAACTGGACTAACTGCCAAAGAAAAATCTGGTAAAGTTAAAGAATCAGCAAAAAATTGGTCTACCGCCTCAACCAAATCAAATAACTGAACTGTGTTTAAATCAATAATTCTGCCTGCTTTTTGCTCTGTGCTATTTCCCGGTGAAACATTACCATCAGAAACAATTAATCTATGAAGATTAACATTTATTTTCTGTATATCTACAAATTCTGAATTTTCACTTTGGTGTCTAGGGACAGATATTCCGCTGAGAAATTCTTGAGCATAACTACTAACTTGTCTAACCAAACTTTCAAAAAATTCTCGTCCTCCAGTCAATGGTGGCTCTTGGCCAATATGACATTCAGCGCTCATTAATATAGATAATACTTGCCCCTTACTTAAATTAGGAGTTACTCCTGTCTCACTTAAGCCTTGCAAAATCAACTTGCAATTAGGCAAACTGTACTGACGTTGAATTGTCATTTCACTTCTCCATCAAACAGACTAATCCAAAACCGTTGCATACCAGTTGTACCAGTACAAAATAATAATTTCCCCAATAACTCTAACCCTAATTGATTTAATTTTTCTTCTGAATTATAAGCCATTACACCTGCTCGTCTAGGGTTCATCCGACTACGGTAATGCGCTCTAAACTGCTCTAAATAAAAGGATAGTTGTAAATGATTTTCTATTGGTAACTGTTTTTGAGTTAATTGCTGATAGTCAAATAAAAGTTTTCTCAGGGGAACAGTTAAGCGTTTGGCCAAATGACAAGCAATAATTACGAGGGCCTTAGCTTCTATTAATGTTAAGGGACGACGCTGGCTATTCAGACGTAGGGGATTGGTACTACGCAGTCGCCATAAAGAAACTCGATTAGGAATAATATCTTGTAATTCCAAATCTTTGACAACTTTCAGCATTACTTCAGCTCCTCCAAGCTGCAAAGCTTCAATTGCCAGAAGGATTAAATCAATTTGTGTTTTTGTTCTTCGAGGACACCCGCTATCAGGGAGAGGTATATTTGGTAAATTATTCAATATTAATGGTTGAGATGGACTAGGGGGCGTTTTCAATTCCATTACTTTTACTACAAATATTCAATACTTCGTTAAACTATTTTGGTAAAAATGTCAATACATTTCCATAACTATTTTCAAAAAATCTTAAACAATTAAATTTAATAATAAGTTTGATATATAGAATTTGGCATTGCTGAATAAAAATATGATTTTACAGGAGTCAGGAGCTAGAAAGGAACTTTTTCTGCGCCTTAAAGAGAGGAAATAGGTCTGATTTACAGATTATAAATTTAGGAATTTCATAACCTTTAATCAGCAACACCCATAATTTTTATCAAAAGTAGAGATATACTTTCAGTAAGAATAATTTTTTACTAATTTAATTCAAGATATTAGTTTCTGTTAATTATATAACATGATTATTTATAGCAGGAAACAGGGAACAGTTGGAAAAACATTTCTGTTTTCTCTAATTCATTATTAGTCTCGGTCCTCACCAATTCTTTCTTAGCTATAGTATCTAAGTGGAATTAGTCAATTAGAATTAATAGATCGACATCTGAATTTTGTCTGACCAAAAAATAAGGTCTCAAGCCTACCTTTTAAACGATATGAAAAAGAAATCAACTTAAGTATTTCCAGCCTCTGGCTTTAGTCAGAGGTAACGATAACTGATAACTTATAACTGAAATAACTTGATTACTTTTAACTTGAACCATAATGGATTTAAAAAACTTAATTCGTGAAATTCCAGATTTCCCCAAACCCGGTATTCTATTCCGAGATATTACTACCCTGCTCAATCAACCAGATAGTTTACGTCAGACTATTGACATTTTGACAGAAAAATGCTCAGACTTTGAGCCGGACTATATTGTGGGCATGGAATCACGGGGCTTTATTTTTGGTGTCCCTTTAGCTTATCAGTTGAATGTAGGTTTCATACCAGTCCGCAAACCAGGGAAGTTGCCTGCTCCGGTCCATTCTGTTACTTATGATTTAGAATATGGCCAAGATAGTCTAGAGATGCACCAAGATGCAATGCTTCCTGGTAGTAGAGTTTTAGTTGTAGATGACTTACTAGCTACAGGTGGTACTGCAGCAGCGACGGCTCAATTACTTGCCACAGCTAATTGTGAGTTAGTAGGTTTTGCTTTTGTTATTGAATTAAAAGACTTAAGTGGAAGAGACAAATTGCCACAAGTACCAATTGTGACTTTGATTGAATATTAGAATTTCCAGGAAAGAGGGAATAGGGAACAGGGAACAGGGGGGAGTAATTGATAATTTATAGATAAGAATTGATTCTATTTTTAATTTTTGGAGAATTCTATTAGATAGTCTTAAACAGGATATTGAAAATACTGTTTGTAAAATTAAGTATTAAAAGAGTGAATAGTAACTAAAATTTAAAAATTGGTAATAATTTAAGGGACTGAAATCTGGTATAGAGATATCTTAAATTAGGTTGTAAGATTTTATCGTAGGGGTTTGGTCTCCAAATCCCTTTTTTGCTTTGGTTTGGAGACCAAACCCCTACAGCTTTTTCTCATATCTCATTCCTGATTGCTATATATTGCTAGATTTTTGACTGACAAATAGTTATTGGGTGCATCTCATATTTGCAAAAATACTTTTTTCCTATTCCCTCTTCTCTATTCCCTCTTCTCTATTCCCTATTCCCTAAAAGCGATAAATTTTTGGCTTTATTCTTGCATTGAGATGCACCCTAGTTATTGAGTATTTTTTCCTCCCTATTCTTTTTAATTTATATTTCCTTTACAAACAATCTGTAATCCATGTAAAATATCCTAGATTAACTCAATTTAGTTGGTGAAAAAAATTGAAGTATAGAAAGATAAAACAACTAATTAGCAGTGAAACTTTTGCTTATATATTAAAGAGATTATTGCAAGCAATTTTAACTTTACTAATAGCATCTGCTCTATGTTTTGCTGTAATTCAGTTGGCTCCAGGTAATTATTTAGATACTTTAAGTCAAAATCCGCAAATATCCCAAGAAACTATTCAGCAACTTGAAAAACAATTTGGTTTAGATAAATCTCCTATCGAACAATACTTACGTTGGCTAGGACAAATTATTACTACTGGTAATTTTGGCAGAAGTTTTGTATTTCAACAACCAGTTGCCGATCTCTTATGGGAAAGAATACCAGCAACCTTAATTTTATCTATTACTTCTCTAATAATGACCTGGGCGATCGCTATTCCTTTAGGAATTATTGCTGGAGTTAATCAAAACCGTTTTTTAGACCGTTTACTCCAATTAATTAGTTACACTGGTCAAGGTTTTCCTAGTTTTATTACCGCTCTATTATTATTATTTTTAGCCCAAAATATTTCTCCTTTATTACCAGTAGGAGGAATGCAAAGTATTGACTATGATGAACTATCTTTTGTCGGTAAAACTTTAGATATGGGCTGGCATATAATTTTACCAACTATTGCTTTAAGTATTACCAGTTTTGCTGGTTTGCAAAGATTAATGCGGGGGCAATTATTAGATGTTTTACGACAAGATTATATTCAAACGGCAAGAGCTAAAGGTTTACCAGAAAATCGAGTCATTTATGTTCATGCTTTAAGAAATGCCATTAACCCTTTAGTTACTTTATTAGGATTTGAATTTGCTTCATTATTAAGTGGATCATTTATTGCGGAATATTTCTTTAACTGGCCGGGGTTAGGCAGTCTAATTTTAGAAGCAGTTAGAAACCAGGATTTGTATTTAGTAATGGCAAGTTTAATGATGGGTGCTTTAATGTTAATTATTGGTAATTTGTTGGCTGATTTATTGTTGAAAGCTGTAGATCCTCGGATTAAATTGGAAAATCTGAAGTAGTTATTCAGTTATTAATAATTCATGTTCTTAGTGTGAGCATCTTGCTCGCGCGGGTATAGTAAATCAGTTATCAGTTATCAGCAGATTCCCAGTATATGAAGTACAAAATGGAAAATTGTTAACTTTTTTAATTAGGGTTGAGCCAGTTTTCAACTTTCAAATTAGGGATAGGGGAAAATTAACTAACATTAACTGTAATAACTGTTAAATTTAATGTTAAAACATGGGCAGCAATTAATAAATCATTGCCTCCAATCGGAGTTCCTTTATTTTCTAAATAAGTGCGGATTTCTGTGTAATATTCTTCTAAAGGATTAGTTAGAGGTAGTATTTTAATACTCTCCAAGATAATTTCCAGTTTTTATATGAGCTTTTGAGAGTTCTTTTTTTTTAGCTCCAAATTTTGATTCACAAGCAACGATAATAGTTGTACAAATTTTATTTTCTCCAACTTCTTGAATTGTGAAAAATCTCACCGAATAATTATTAATTATTAATTAAATAATTCAGGTTAAAAGCCTCTCCTTATAGTAAGTAAAAACTTTAGTATCTTAAAAAAATCACAAATTTTCCATGTTATCCCAAATTTATTATTTACTCCGTTCTCAAGTTGATGGTAGTTATGTCAGTGCTAATCCCGATCCTGATAAAGCTGTAAAATTCTTATTATTATTCCAAGAAGACTTTGAAGCCCGCAGTTACTTAAATACCCACGCCCCAGATGTAGCTGATCGCTTCGCCGTTGAGTCTATTCCTCCCACTCAGTTAAAAACAATACTCAATCGTTGGAGTTTTCAGGGAATAGCCGTAGTTAAAGACCCACTCTTGCCTAATATCGAATTTCTTGTAGTTAGTTAAAAAAAGTTTAATTATTTTTTGATGGGACAGTTATTTAGCTGTTCCATTTTTTTCATAAGTAGGGCTTGCTGAATAAATCTGAAAACGGTTGAGTGATTATTCAAAAAAAAGCTATTTATAAACTTTTATTATAAAAATAGCTTTAAATATAATATTAAGTTATTACAACATTTTTTTCTCCAATTCAAAATGCCTTCAATCCTTACTGTGTATGTCTTTGAGATTTAATCAGCAGCCTATAATCTTATGTAAAATATGCAAAATTTGTCAAGGCTTTGACGCTAGATGTGAAATGTCGCTACACTTGTTTCGTATCTGAATAACCCAGAAAAAAATCCCCAGAGCAGCCAAGCCATAAAACTTAGTCCGCTCAAAATGGGGATGGCAAAAAAAGTACAACAATTATGATAGATCAAAATACACCGTCAATTGCACTGCGCTGCCACAGTGCGGAGAATTGTCATATTATCATCAAAACACTGCTAATGATATTGGAAACATTGCGAATAGTAGTGGAAGAAAATTCTCATCTCAAACTTGAAAATGTTTGCCAAAAGAGAGAAATGTCGGAATTGAAACAGATTAACCGTGAATTGCAATGGCGAGTTGATCCATTCTCTCCAGATGGGGATGCTATCTGTAACTATAACGAAGATTAATAGTTAATTATAATCAGCCCTAGCTATATTAGGGCTGTGATTTTATTTATACATATAGAGTTAAAGGTAAAATTTGTCAAGACTTTGACGCTAGATATGAAATGTCGCTACACTCAATAATCTGTTGTTTATTTTAAATGAATTCTATTTTATATGGTAGGAGAACTAGAAAGGGTACATCAAACTGAGTTCCCAGGTACGGCCCCTACGGCAAATCCAGTATTTTATCGAACTTATAGCCGTAAAACAGAAACTGGCCGTGAGACCTGGACAGAAGTATGCGATCGCACAATTAATGGCCTCAGAAAATTAGGCCAACTCACCCCCGAAGAAACAGACTTACTCTATCGGATGCAGACCCAACTTAAGGCCCTATCATCTGGCCGTTGGTTGTGGGTAGGTGGCACAGAATGGATTACCCAACAACAAAACTTTTCCGGGGCCTATAACTGCTCGTCCACGAATATTGT
>JBFRWR010000332.1:0-15316 GCA_051439685.1 Trichodesmium sp. | reverse complement strand
AGCTCATTCAGGGAGCGATCGCCAGATTCAATATTTTCCCGAAGTTTCCATTCTTGTTTCTGGAGATTTTGCCATCTAAGTATAGTTTGCCAGAGACTTTTCTCTTCCAGTTCACCTCGTAACTGTTGATATTGTTTTGCCTTTACACAATCTTGGGAAAGACGGTCACATTGTTTTTTCAATTCCTTTTCCACAATGCGACTTTTTTCCTCTTGCTCTTTAACCAAATCTAATTTTTCTTTTGCCAGAGAAATTTTCCTGTCAAACTGAGCAACACCTGCCATTTCATCAATTATTTCCCGACGTTCGCGAGGCTTCATCGAAATAATACCAGTCACATCACCCTGGAGTACAACATTATATCCCTCAGCGTAGACCCGAAGTTGATTTAGTTGTTCGTGGAGTTCTGTCAAAGTACATGGTTGACCATTCATATAATAAGTAGAAGTATAAGTACCCTGTTTCGTAACTCGGAGGCGACGGGAAATACTCCACTCACTTAAAGAATGAAAAGATGAAGCTATCTCAAATGGGTCATCAGATTCCAGGGGCTTCGCTCCATTTTCTTCTACTTCTGGCTTTGATAAATCTGGTTCTTGATGGCCATTATTTTCTGGAATCTTCGCCCCATTTTCTTCTAGTTCTGGCTTTGGTAAATCTGGTTCTTGATAACCATTATTTTGATTTGACAGCTCTGCTAAATCATCTAAATCAAAAGTCACAGTCACAATAGTTTCAACAGTTTTACGCCCTGCCAATTTATTGTTAACCAAATCTGGCAGACGTTCAGCCCTCATACCCTTGGAAGTAGACAAACCCAAGCAAAAAAGAAGCGCGTCGAGAATATTGGATTTGCCGGAACCGTTAGGCCCAGAAACCACAGTAAAACCTGGCAACAACGGAATTGTGGTTGTGCCACCGAAGGATTTAAAGTTTGTCAGTTCCAGGCGTTTTATATGAACCATGAAGGCCAGTTTGTGGACTGGATAGATTTTGGGATTTTAATTATTTTAGATATTATAAGCTGGACTTGTGGTTTATGGGTTGAGTTTTCTAGGATTTTGCTTGTTTTTCTAGGTTTGGAGCAAGAATTATTTGGAATCGTAGCTTCTATTGCGGAGAGAGCAATAAAAGTTTTTGCTTAGGATATTTTTTGTCTGTGAGGGATGGAAAGTTAATTATTGCGGAGAGAGAAATAGGAGTTTTTGCTTAGGATAATTTTTGTCTGTAAGGGTCGGAAACTTTTATGGCGATATACGCAATAGGAGTTTTTGCTCAGAATATTTTTTTGTCGGTAAGGGATGGAAAGTTAATTATTGTGGAGAGAGAAATAGGAGTTTTTGCTCAGGATAATTAATCATCGGAAACTTAAAAAGTGCTAAAGCAAAAATAATTTTTCAAATTAAGAATCCCCAGGTGTAAGTACCAAGAGAATATATCAAAATTTATTTATGAAATTCTACTTAAGTAATTAGATATTTCTGAATCTCTTTCTGCTTTCTAGAAAGGTTCTGTTTCTAACTGTTTTGACTCTGCAAAATTATCAATCATTTGCTTTAATTCTTCTATTCCAGACCAAGCACGTTTATTGAGTATTGATTCATAGAATTTTTTCCAAAGAGTCAAAGTATCAGGATAGATATTTATCGTTTCTTGAAATAACTCTTTAAATATAAAAATACAGTCTATAAGCTGACCGTTTTCTGTTTGCTCTTCGACTATTTGCTCAAGTAAGTATTTAATATCTTCATATGTCATAATTGGAATAATCGGTCTAATATTTTCTTCTGCATTTTCTCTGCCCCATTTATAAGATGTAGAATTAATAAATATGTTGAGATTTAGGTTCACTATTTCTTGCGCCAAAATACCACTCTCTTTTCTGTTGGCTTTTGCCCTCTTTAATCCTCTAATAATAATTAAATTTCCTCCATAGTTGTTGATGTATTTTTTTTGATAAACAGCTAAAATATGATTTTTAATACCTGATAATAAATGAACCACAAAAATACCATAAAATATCAAATCAGCTTTTTCTTCTTTCAGGAGACACTTAAACTTTTCTTTTACATTTTCAGGACAGTCATCCCAAAACTTGTTATCTATATTAAATAGAAGTGCTAAATTTTTTAACCTATTATTATGAGTCTTACCGAGAATATCCCTGAGTTTTTGTCTTTCCAAAGATTCAAAAACATTTCTTTTATCTTTCACTCAGCACTCTACAATCAATAGATAATTTTTTGTTATCCTCGACTCATTAGAAGGAATATCTGGGCAGGGAACTTTTTTAAGAGAAAGCTTAATAAGATTAAGCAAATATTTTTCGGAACCTACTAAGAAATGTCTACTACTTAAACAGTTTTTCACTCCCTCAAGATAGTTAGGAAAATACCAACCTTCCACATCTCTTTCTCAAGCTTCAATTAAAGATTTTCCAATAATAGGAGGTTAACTAAGTAAAACTTCTATTGCAGTTCTAATATGTGTCCGAACTAATTCAGGAGTTGGTTGAAATAGCAATCCTTCAGAATCTAAAACAGGATGGGCACAAAGATGTCTATAGTCATTCCAGTTAAGATTGAGACACTTCAGCTTGATAGAATCCTAGAAAATCAGGAATTTAGCTGTCTCATTTTTATTTAAAACGACTATATCTTATTGAATTATATCTAAATGTTCATACTCTAAATTAGTAATCATTTGAACTTTATCACAAGCATTCTTTAAAATTTCTCTTTCCCAACTTGCCACTTGCTTTTTATCAGTCTTATTTCTAATTTTATCTATTTCTTCTATATTTTGTTTTGCTGCTTTATCGTGATAAGTTTCAGAAAGAATCCGAAATTTTTCGTACAAATCATATACAATAGCAATCCAAATTGAAACAATAGCAGAACGATAAGCTCCAGCAGAATAAGAGGCAATAGCTTCACCTGCATAGGCACGAATATTATGATCTTCAATTGCTAGTAAAAGTGCTTCTAGATCGGCTAATTGACTATAACTTCTCATTTGATATTTAATAATTTCTAATTTTACAAAAAAACTTTACTTATTTTCCCTAAATTACAATCTTTCATCTTCAGTTTTCTCAAAATTTTCTATCTTAACTTTTATGCAAGTCAACTTTTGTTCATAATGAATTTGAGAAGTTGCAAAAAGTTGATATACAATAACTGAAGTTTCATAAACTTAACTATTAAAAAAATCTATACTTTAAAATTAAAATGACATTTATACAATTCTTTAGTCTGGGTGTTTCAGGATTATTTGCTGGTGTACTAGCTGGATTTTTAGGAATTGGTGGTGGTATTGTCATTGTACCTATATTAATAGCTTTAGGATACGAACCAGTACAAGCGGTTGCCACTAGCACTTTATCAATTATGATTACTGCTACTTCTGGTAGTATTCAAAATTGGAAAATGGGATACTTAAATATTAATCGAGTTTTAGGAATTGGATTTCCGGCTTTGCTTACTGCTCAGGTAGGAGTGTATTTTGCCAATTTATTTTCTGCTCGTTGGTTATTATTTACTTTTGGATTATTGCTAGTTTTGAATATCTATTTAGTTGAATTTCGCAAACGAGTAACTATTAATAAAAAGCAAGAAGAAGAATTACAAAATAATCAGCAGTCAGATATTAAAGTCAAACCTGACATTACTAAAACTCAAGATTTGGGAGTAGAATTTATTTTGCCATTTACTCCCCATCCTTTGCCACTAATATTTGAGCAAATAGTTAAAGAAATAAATTATCAAATTCCCGATAAGTATATCAAAGTTATTCCTAAAATAATTACTGGTGGTTTGGGTGGATTATTAGCAGGTTTATTTGGTGTGGGAGGCGGTGTAATTATGATACCTTTGCAAATTTTGTTATTGGGTGAAAGTATTAAGGTGGCTATTCAAACTAGCTTAGGAGTCATAGTTATTACAAGTTTTTCTGCTTGTCTAGGTCATGCAGTTAGAGGTAATGTTTTATTAATCCCTGGCTTATTATTAGGATTTTGTGGTTTATTAGGAGTTCAATTTAGTACCAGATTTTTACCTAAATTACCAGATAAAATTGTTAGTTTAGCTTTTCGTGGATTATTAGTAACTTTCTCAATTTATATTTTTTCGCAGGCTTTAAGTCTTTAAAATTTTAGCTATGAGTAGTCAACTCTCAACTATCATTAATAAATCTGAATGAAGTCAGCAGAACTAATAGCAAATATGTCTGAGTCTTAGGGTATTAAAAAAGTTGAACATTTGACATATATAAATAGGATTTGGGAGTTAGACAAATCCTTTTTTATAATTAGAGTTGGTCTAAGGTATAGCGTTTATCAAGAAGGGTGAGGTACAGTTGTTTTTCTGATTTGCTATTCCCTATTCTCCCATCTTCCCTACTCCCTCCTACCAAAAAAAAGGAATTTTGTACCTCAAGCTTTTTGGGAATTGCTATATATAATTACCTCTAAATTATTTCAATAATTAAAGGAGTTAAGCATAGCTATTACAGCCTATTCCGTGTAAGTATGTTACAGCGATTATAGTAGATTTGCTCAACAAGAATGAAAACTTAATTCCATACTTCAAAAACTATTTAAAAAGCTATAGCAATCCTATTTTATTCGTGGCAAAAATCTTACGGCTTTTTAGGGAATAGGGAATAATTCGCTGTATATATAGTAGATAAAAACTCTAGCACTATCTATAGTTTTTTAGTCATCAAAATCCGTAAGTTATGACTAATTCTTACTCTGAAGAGAATAATTGAAGAATTAATGCTTAATAGCTAATAGTATGTGCTGATAATCAGTTATAAATAAATTTGCAAAATTCACATTAGGAAAAAAATACTTGTAGTGGTTTACAAGTAGTGATATTCTTTAAAAATTTAAGTAGGCAAGCAAATACTATTCCTATCCCTATCCTAAATAGAAAAATTATCAAGCAGTTAATGTAGATTACAGCAGTTTCCTAATTAATGAAGTACATATAGCAATCATATTTTATTCGTATCAAAAATCTTACTACTTTTTAGGGAACAGGGAACAGGGAACAGGGAACAGGTGGGAGTTTCTGTTTTTTATTTACTTTTTGATTTATTACGACCTATTTAGGATTGCTATATGTTTACGGTTTTAGGGAGTAGGAGAGATGAGAAAACAGGCACAAAAACTCTTTGAGGTGTACCATACTTACATAGAATTTGTTGTATTTCTATTTTGACTATTCCCCTTCAGTAATATTTAAACTATGTCTAATATAAACTTCTGAAGGTATAACTACTTTCGCATCTTTCCCGGAAATTTTCCGTAACCAAGTCTCAAGCTCTTGCATTTCTGTAATCATTTCTGAGGTAGGTTTAAACTTATTATTTTCTATTTGTCTAACTGTTTGAATATCATATTTAAACAAAAATCGATTCAAAGATAATTCCTTTTTACCTAAACGACAAATATTTAACTTATCAAATATCCAACACCTTTTTTTTACCTTGCTCTACTTAGGAGTGATACACATCAGTTACTATTGTTAAATATTTATAGGTATTAAAAACAGATTACTTTTAAAGTTTCATCTCTTGATTTACCAACGCCATTAATAATTAGGGCTGGCTGATTAAATCTCAAAGCATTGACAAGAAATAAGGAGCTTTTTTAGGTCGGGAAAAAGTAAGGAGTTTTCACATTTTTATGCTCAAAAAGGAGCGGAATGTAGGGTGCATAGTTAAGCAAAAAAATTACTCCCCTAAACTCCCCTACTCCTTAAAAAAGACTTTTTCAGCAAACCATAATTAGGTAGTCCTGCATAGTAATAGTGAGAATATATGTTTTTTTCTCATACTTCCCAGACTTCCCACATTTCTTATACCATTACTATGCACCACCACCAATAATTAATTAAATAATTCAGATTAAAAGTCTGTCCTTTCAAGGGGAAAAAAGTATTAGGATATTTCCTTATATTCAATTCCCTCACGGTTTTAACCAGAAATAATTATCGATTATCTATTAGAGATTGTTTGTAAAGTAAATATAAATTAAGGAGATAGGAAACACTTAACTGGGAACAAGTAGGAAGAAATAATCGACAACTATTATTTTGAAAAATATAGGAATGTATCTATCTATCTACCAGATTTCAATCCCTTTAATTATTACTATTTACTATATTTTGGTCACTATTGACTCTCTTAATACTTATTTTACAAACAGTCTCTTAATCAAATGAATAAATTATTATTTAGCTAGTAACTCTATCATTTTACTCAACAAATCTTCAATATTAATTGGTTTGTTTAAACATTTATCGACACCAAGAGTGCAACAATATTCTCGATCTACTGGTGTATTAAAAGTAGTTAATGCCAGAATTTTTATCTTCTTACTATTAGTTGTTGTCCGCAACTTCTGAATAATTTCCAAACAATCAATTCCTGGTAATTGCATATCTACAATTATAGCAACAGGCTGCAACAAAATAATTTGATTAACAGCGTTAGAGCCGTCCATTATCCAGACAACTTTTAAACCTGCGGCTGTCAAAATATCACAAATTACTGTAGCAATATCTTCCTGTTGTTCTATCAAAACAACCCTACCTTCTAAGGATAAAATATTTGATGAACTTTCTCCTTTTTGTTTGAGTTTTGCATGTTCTAATGGAACTGGTTGTACTGGTATTTTAACTATAAAACTAGAGCCAACATTGACATTAGATTCAACTTCAATAGTTCCATTATGAAGTTGAACTAATTGTTTAGTTAAAGCCAAACCTAAACCAGTACCTCCTTGTTGACGATGATAAGGAGAATCGAGTTGTTTAAATTTTTGAAATAATAATGCTTTTTGCTCTTCAGAAATTCCAATACCAGTATCTTCAACTTGAAAAATTACTGTGTTTTGATCTCTGATAACTTTAAGTGTGACACTGCCACCACTAGGAGTAAATTTAATCCCATTACTTAGCAAATTAAAAAGAATTTGTTTAACTCTCCTTTGATCAGCAGTAAATTTATCTAATTGTGGATTGATTTTTTGCTCTAAGTTTAATTTAACTCCATTTTGATCTGCCTTTTCTCTAAAATTTTGCCAAAGTTCATAACTAATTTTAGACAAAGAAAATTCACTAATTTTTAAAACTGTTTTACCAGCTTCTACCTGAGACAAATCTAAAATATCATTTATTAATTCCAGGAGATGTTCACCACTATCATGAATAGTTTGTAAATAATCTCTTTGCTTTTGTATAGGCATTTTTTTAGCACCTCTATTGCCATAAGACCACCGTAAAAGAGTTGTAGAAATACCAATAACACAAGTCAAAGGAGTGCGCAATTCATGACTCATTGTCGCTAAAAATTCACTCTTAGCGCGATTAGCTGATTCTGCTCCTTGTAAAGCATCATAAAGTTCTTGAGTCCGTCTAGCTACCTGTTTTTCTAAAGTTTGTTTTTGCTTTTGTAACTCTGCATATAACTCAGCTTGATAAATAGCGATCGCTAAATGTTCTGCTATTTCTTTAAAAAATCTCTTTTCATTGTTTTCCCAATTTCGCTGCTCAAATTGATGGGCAATTAATAATCCCCACAATTTTTGATCAACGATAATTGGCACTAATAATTTAGCTTTGATTTGATATTTTCGCATCAATTTTAGTAGGGAAGGAAATTTGCTATAAGCTATTTCTACATCAGCTATCGCATGAACAGAACTTTTGCTATATTCAACTATAGAGATATTGGGAGGAAAAAAGCAGTTTTCTGTATCACTCAAACCTAAAACAGAATAAATTTCTTTGGATGCTAAAGCTTCATACTTAACTAACCCTTTTTGTTGATTTACTACTGCAATATTATCTGTTAAAGCTAAAGGTTCATTGAACTGATAAATTAATAATCTTTCAACTTTAAAGAATTTTCTTACTTGTTCTACTCCAGTTGATAAAATTGCTGGTAATTCTAAACTTTGACGAATTTGCGTGGTAACTTGATTGAGGAGTTTTTCTTGTTCTATTTGTTGGTGTAGAGCTGTCTCAATAGGTTTACAGACTAATGGATATTTTTGATTATTCACCATTAAATCTGATGTTAATGATTTATTACTTTCTTCTCGGAAATCCTCTTCTTGTTTTGCTGGATAATTATCAATATATTTGCAATACTTGTCAGGTTTTGAATCATTTATTGAAATGAAATTTGATTCGTTATAATCTATTTTTTTTTTGTTTGTTTTTTGATTAGCGAATAACTTAAAAATAGATTCCGTATTTTCAGAAGGAGTTAAAAGTTTAAGTAATTTTAATGTAAATTCAGTCTGGAGATTAGCATTATTTACCTGGAGATTATTGAGCCTAGATTTAATTACAGAAATCATAATTGCTTGATTTTTATCTGCCTCTAGTCTACTAATAATTTGGTTGACAAAAAGTTTAATTGCCTCTGGCTCAAAAGTTAACCCGACATTAAATTTTAAATTTCCCAAATTTTTCCTTGAAAAAGGAAGGCTAAAAGAGTTAAATTTAAAATTATAGTTTCTTTCTTTATGTTCTCTAGTTTGGCTATGATTGTCTGATAAATTCTTGACGACTTTGCCCCACAAAAGCCCATTAAACTCTTTTGTCAGAACTGCTGTAAATTTTAACTCTGGGAAAAGAAAAGATTGAGGAATTCCAAGTATATCCTCCCTAAATATTATGCCTTCTAAACTATTAGCTGTTTGTTGTAATAGCTGATTTAATAGCTCAAATGTATTGGAAGGCAAAATTAAGTTTGGCTTTGCAGGGGGAAAACTGGGTATTCCCCCGTTTATTTTGTATGAAATGGCCATAATACAATTTCAGAGCAGAACTAAAGAGTATTGTTTGTGCAATCATTAAGCACTTATTAGATTTTAGATTGTTTAATCTCATCTTAAATTAATCCAAAGTAACATATTTTCATAAAATATTTTTCATATAGCTTCTTATTAATTAGTTTCAATGATTAATCTAACCCAGCTTACACTTACAGTAAATTCGACTATTAGAAACTTACCTTCCTACAATTTCCAAGTTAATTCTGCTACTTTAGGACAAATAATAGCTGAAAAATTTAGATTACAGCCAGAATTGCCAGGAGTTATTATTACTCAAAGTACACAAATGTTGGGTATGATTTCCCAAGTTAGATTTTTAAAATATATGAAATTTCCTGATAAGAAGCAATTATATTATAGACGTCCTATTAGTGAATTATTGAATTTTCTCAGCACTCCTCCTTTAATTCTTTCAGAAAATTTTAAAATTAATGCTGCAGCAATTACTGCACTTAATCGACCAAAACAGTATATTTATGAGCCTATTATTATAGTTTTATCTGACGACAGCTTAAGATTAATAGATTTACATGATTTATTATTAGCACAATCAGAAATATTATTAAAAGTGGATGAAATAATTCAAGATAAAATTGCTAAATCTGAATCTGAAGTATTAGGATTAAATTCTCAATATGAGAAAGATGATGATGAAGCCACAGGTTTTCTCTTGGATTCAAAACCCCTGATCGAAAAAATCAAAAATAAACTTCAACGGCAGGATAAAAAATAACATTGATATTAAAACCCATTATTTTATTGTAAAAAATATATTTTGATAATAAAATTGATAATGGTATTAAATCAAGATATATTTATGCTTTTCAATAGATATTAATACTCTATATATTTACAGACATTATTGTATAAATATAGTAAAATAAAATTTATGTTATGATCTAATCTAGATGTAGAAAGTTATCAGAGGTTAGGTGTTGCTGAATAGTAATGATTTTTAGATTAAGTATCAACCGCAAAACATAAGTTTTTTAATTTTATCTTCAGCTACTTACCATTAAATTTCAGCAATGCCAAAGATTATTGGGATATATGAAACATAATTTTTCACAAAAAATCATTTAAGTTTCATCCCTCAAGTATAAATTATTTACCTGATAGCTTTAATCATCAATATATATCTAAAATAGTTTAAATGTAGGAGCAATATTATGAAATTACCAACTTTTCTGATAGTAGGAGTACAAAAAGCAGGAACCACATCTATATATGGATATTTAAAAGAACATCCCCAAGTTTATATGAGTCCGCGTAAGGAAACAAATTTTTTTGCTACTGATTGGGAAAAAAAGACAGAAAAAGAACCAGATACTGGCACAAGAAAAAGAATTAATAGTTGGGAAAGATACTGCGAACTTTTTACAGATGTCAAAGATGAAATTGCTATAGGAGAAGCATCTCCAAACTATTTTGTCAGTTATAAAACTTCATCAGAAATGATTCAACGTTATGTTCCTGATGTAAAGATGATTGCTATTTTAAGAAATCCAGTAGACAGAGCTTATTCTGATTATTTAATGCACATTCGTGATGGAATAAATGTGGGAAAACTTCATTCCTTAAGTGAACAAGTTAAACTTAAAGCAGATAGTTCTTCAACGATAAAAAAAGGATTATATTACCCTCCAGTCAAACATTATTTTGACACTTTTGGTCAAGAAAAGTTGAAAATTTTTCTCTATGATGATTTAAGCAAAGATTCTTTAAAAATGATGCAAGAAGTTTATAAATTTATAGGAGTAGATGATACATTTACTCCAGATACATCAAAGCGCAGTCAAGCTGCTGCTGTTCCTAAGAATCAAACATTGAATAATTTATTACAAACAAAAAATCCAATTAGAACAGCTATTGCATCAACTCTCAAAGTAGTAATGCCTTTAGAAATGCGACATAAATTACGCTCTAGCCTAATTAAGGCTAATTCAGCAGGTAAAGAACTCAAGCCTCTTTCTTCAGAAGAGCGTAAAATACTCATTGACTTCTATCGTGAAGATATTCTGAAATTACAAGATTTAATTGAAAGAGATTTGTCTTCTTGGTTAGTTGTTTAATTGAAACTATGACGAATTATACAGGGAATTCCAGGTTGATGAAGTTAGCTTTTTCAAGAGTTTTTGAAGTATGGAATTAAGTTTTAATTCTTATTAAGCTAAGTTACTATAATTAGTGTGCCAAACCCACATCAAAAACCCTGTTTAATTTACTAAACAAAGAAGTTGAATAAAGTAGTATAGCCTTGAACTTTTTGCCAGAGTTCAAATCAGATATTTTATTTATTTTAAAGTATCGAAGTATGGTGGATTGAATGAATATATATGTTTAATTACCTATAAAAAAACTAATATCATGTTCGGATAATTTATAAAAAATTATTAGTTTGTAGTTTTGCTCTAGGCAGCTAAATATTTATGCTCAAACCCAATTACGAGCCTAATTATAACTATTCAAGCGAACATGATATAATTCTTGCTTCAACAGTAAATTTTCCTTTTATTCCTGCTCTTCAATTTATCAATATTCAACCACAGATATATAATACCAATAACCAAAAGTAATGCTATACTTGGGCGACACTTCAGACATCAAGTAATTAATACAGGTAAAATCATTTATTAGCTAATTATTAGACAGTTCATGTTAATTATTCTTATGTTTACTTCTCCCCCAACCTCTAACCCTACCCACACTTACCCAGTTAATTAAATATAGCAATATTTTTGAGAAATGGTATAAAAATCTTATTTGAGTTGTGAAATATTGTAGACTTTTAGGGAATAAGGAACGCTTAACTGGGAAAAGTTGAAAAGCTGAAAATGATAAATGCTATATTATCTATTCTCTTCTTTTCAGAAATACCTTAATTCTCACATTTGATTCCTGATTACTATATAATTTCACTACTTGATTTAGTTATCAAAAAATGCAAGGAAAAATGAAAATTTTTCTCTGTTCCCTTTTTTGATAAAACAAAGATAAAATATTAATAATATTCATCATTTTAGCAATTGTTAAACATTTATAAAAGCTAGCAATCAAAAAATCCTCAGCAAAAATTTTAAATATTTCCTCTATACTCCGCAGCCATTGCCTTTGCATTTCTTGATTTTTTCACCCAGGGAAAATCAAGTCTAATTAATCAACAAGCTAAAATCAGTGCAATTTTAAAATAACTAAAAGTGTCTCAATATAAATAAAATTCCTGACGGTAATAGTAAATCACAAATAAATCAATAAACATTGCCATAAAAGAGGGAACAGAGAAGAGGAGGAATTAATTTAGAATTTATGAATAATAATTGATTATATTTTTTGTTTTTGGAGATATCTAATAATTCTGTAAAACATAATCATCAAATCATCAATAGTATCAGTTACAATAGTTTGCTCAATTTTCCAGAACCAATGAATAAATTTATCTAACCTTTAATGGATTTGAATTAGTTCATATAAAGTGCAAAAAACAAAACTAAAGGGAAAAAATTGTCAGATAAATTGTTTGCTTTTACTCGAATGAGATGGTTTTATTAAATCATAAATAAGTCAATTAATTCCAGCAATAATTAATAGTTGAAGAGCAGAACACCAATTAATCAAAGAACCCTCATCAAAATATCTATATATATATGGTCTTTTTTAAAGTAGTGCAGGATGGCGGAAATATGTTACCAGTGACAAAATACTCAAACACTTCTGACTTTTGACTTCCGCGTAGGGGTACTAGCATTGCCCGGATAATAACACCAGCGATCGCCACAAAATTAACAAAAAGCATTATTAATAGAAATTTTTTCCTAGAAAACCCTGTCATTAGAATAAACCAGCTACTCCAGGAAACAGTAGAACCAAACCATACCTCTATCTAAAGTTTAAATCAATACTAATTTCCCCAACTCAAAAGTTGATATTTCTCAAGATATCCTTGAGGCCAAACCAATCAGAAAACTATAACCATCCATTGATAAGTTAAGCTTATGTTGTCATTTAATATACATATTTAGATTTTTTTACATATTCCTTTACAAAGGTTCACATACTTTAGTATTATGTAAATAATGAAAGGTAAGTAATTGTTCTCACTATTATGATGGCAACTCAATTCCCCTGGCTAACCACAATAGTCCTACTGCCACTTCTGGCGGCCCTGCTCATTCCGGTAATACCCGATAAAAATGGAAAAACCATGAGATGGTATGCCCTTGGTGTAGGTGTCCTAGACTTTTTACTAATGTGCTATGCCTTTTGGAACAACTACAATTTAAGT
Source organism: Trichodesmium sp. (assembly GCA_051439685.1). Lineage (GTDB taxonomy): Bacteria > Cyanobacteriota > Cyanobacteriia > Cyanobacteriales > Microcoleaceae > Trichodesmium. The sequence continues at coordinate 2,180 of JBFRWR010000332.1, read as the reverse complement.
AGCTCTAATTTTCAACTGGTAGAAAAATATACCTGGCTTCCTCAAATAGGTCTAAGTTGGGCTTTATCAGTAGATGGCTTATCTATGCCACTGGTACTCTTAGCTGGTTTCGTGACAACACTATCAATATTCTCGGCGTGGCAAGTAGACTACAAACCACGTCTTTTTTATTTCCTAATGCTGGTACTCTACTCTGCCCAGATAGGAGTGTTTGTCGCTCAAGACCTAATGCTACTATTCATCATGTGGGAACTAGAATTAGTTCCTGTATACCTGCTCATTTCGATTTGGGGAGGCCAAAAGCGTCGCTACGCAGCAACTAAATTCTTACTTTACACAGCAGCAGCTTCTATATTTATTCTAGTGGCAGCCTTGGGAATGGCTCTCTACGGTGGCGGTAATATTACCTTTGATATAGTGGAGTTAGGTCTAAAAGACTACCCTCTAACCTTAGAAATTTTACTTTATGCGGGATTATTAATCGCTTTTGGTGTCAAGTTAGCTATTTTCCCTTTACATACATGGCTGCCTGATGCTCATGGTGAAGCTTCTTCACCTGTATCAATGGTTCTAGCTGGCGTGTTGTTGAAAATGGGTGGATATGGATTAATTCGCCTTAACTTAGAAATGCTTTCCGATGCCCACGTTTATTTTGCTCCGGTTCTAGCAATTCTGGGTGTTGTGAATATTGTGTATGGTGGGTTTAACTCCTTTGCTCAATCGAACATGAAACGTCGTTTGGCCTACTCTTCTGTAGCTCACATGGGTTTTGTATTGTTGGGTATTGCTTCCTTCACGGACTTAGGAGTAAGCGGAGCATTGTTACAAATGATTTCCCACGGTTTAATTGCTGCGGTACTATTCTTCCTTGCTGGTGTAACTTACGATCGCCTGCACACTATGTCTTTAGACGAGATGGGTGGTCTTGGCCAAGTAATGCCAAAAGTATTTGCTCTATTTACTGTTAGTGCTATGGCATCTCTAGCACTTCCTGGAATGAGTGGTTTTGCTAGCGAACTGATGGTATTTGTGGGAGTAACTAGCAGTGATGTTTATAGTTCAACTTTCCGTACTGTGACAGTGTTTTTAGCAGCAGTAGGGTTAATTTTAACTCCTATCTACTTGCTATCTATGTTGCGTCAAATGTTCTACAGCACTGGAAAAGCTCCTGCGTGTTTACTCAAAGATACTCCTTATGAAAATGACATTTTAGATGAGGCAGTTTGCTTTGGTACTAACTGTGTTTTACCTGCAAAGGCTGTTTATAGTGATGCTAAACCACGGGAAGTGGCGATCGCTGCTTGTTTCTTAGCTTTGATTATCGGTATTGGTTTGTATCCTAAGATGGCAACTCGGATGTATGATGTCAAAACAGTGGCAGTAAATAGTCAAGTACGTCAGTCATACACTTTTGCTAAGTCTAATCCACAGTTGTTTGCTAAAGGATTATTATTCCCCAGAATTCCTGAATCTGAAGTATTATCAGTTTCCGGTGTCTTTAAATAATCTGTTCACAATCTTTAAAATCATCTTTTAACAATAAGTTAAAAAAATAAACGATCGCTCCTATTACTTAAAGGGCGATCGTTTTTGGTATAAAATTTTTGTTTAGTAATGTTCTACAGACCATCCTGGAATCCCATAATTCCAACTTTTTGTACAAACTAAAGGAGTAATCTTGTTTAAGGTTTCATCATCAGATACAAATTCCACAGATGTTAAGTGATGGTTAAATTGTTTTTTTTCAGTGGATTTTTTTAAGGTATTTAAGCTATTTTTTAGTTTTTTTGTTTCCATACATAATTTTCTCTTTTCAAATTGTCTGCTAATTTAATATTAAACTAACTATTCAATTGATAAATACCTTTGATTACAAATCTAAATTTTTAGTAAAATAAGTTTATAGTTATTAACTAAAATTTGTAAATCATAAATTTCGTAACATTATATCATGTTCCCCTTGCAGGGGAGCTGCGCTAACGGATGAACAATTATAAATAATACCAATTCACATATATTAGTGCTAGATTTAGATAACACTTCAGTTATTAAATAATTATTGCTCTGCTGATTAAATCTAAAAGTCTTTATCTGTAAAGGTTATAGTCTTTTTTTATCCAGAAAAAGTGCAACAATTCTTGCTCAAACTATCAAAAAGTCAGGATTTTAGGCAAACCAAG
>JBFRWR010000331.1:0-18904 GCA_051439685.1 Trichodesmium sp. | reverse complement strand
GTTTAGAGGGAGTACGTCAAGCTTTTTTAGAGAAAATCAAGGCACGAGCGATCGCCGAACAATATCAAGGAACTACGGTAGTAGGTCCCCATCGGGATGATGTAAATTTTACTATTAATGATACTCCAGCACGACAATATGGTTCTCAGGGGCAGCAGCGTACTTTAGTATTAGCTTTGAAGTTAGCTGAATTACAACTTATTGAGCAGGTGGTACAGGAACCACCATTGTTGTTATTGGATGATGTTTTAGCAGAATTAGATTTGCATCGACAAAATCAATTATTAGAAGCAATTACTAATCGTTTTCAAACTTTGATTACTACTACTCATTTGGGATGTTTTGATGGTCAGTGGTTAGAGGATACTCAAATTCTGTCGGTACAGTCGGGGAAGATTAGTTATTTCTTTGATATATAGCAGGAATAGGGAATAGGGAACAGCAAAATAATTATGGCTTGCTGATTAAATCTAAAAGGATTTACAGATAAAGGTTTTAGCCTTTTTAGGTCTGGAAAAAGTACCTAGTTTTGAGCTGCTTGATGGTCAAAAAGGAGCGGATTTCTGGCGCATAGTAGGGCAAAAAAATTACTTCCCTACTCCTTAAAAAAGACTTTTTCAGCAAACCCTAGATATTTCCATCTCCCCACACTTCCCACTCTCCCCACCCTTCCCACACTCTACTTTTTTCAGCAAACCCTACCTCAAGGGTTCGTTTGACAAAAGGTAAAAACTATAGTATAGCAATATTTTTTTGAGATTTTTGATAGTAGCTATACCAAAATCTCAAATTAAGCTAGACTAATAAATAATCAAAATCTAATCAAATACCATAGCCAAAAATTTCTATGAAACGTTTAATTTCTCGTGTACTAGCCCTAGTATTAGTTTGCGTAATAGGTTTAATGGGTTGTTCTAATCCTTCAACTTTGAGTGGAGACTATCGACAAGATACTATATCATTAATAAATAGCTTAAAAACAGCCATAGAATTACCAGAAAATACTGAAGACAAGACAGAAGCTCAAGCTTTAGCACGTCAAATAATTAATGATTATGCTTCTCGTTACAGACGTGATGAATCAGTAGCTAATTTACCATCATTCACCACAATGCGAACTGCTCTTAACTCTTTAGCCGGACATTATAGTTCTTATCCAAATCGTCCTGTACCTGAGAAGTTGAAGAAACGTTTGCAACAAGAGTTTAGACAAGTAGAACTTGCCTTAAAACGAGGAGTTTAATACTTAAATTTTTATCAGATAAAACTCAATTTGTACTAAGTAAATTCAGAAATTTAATGATCAAGATTCAATAGAGATAAATTTTAATCTTCTCAAAGTTATATAGCAATTTCCATATTGGTGAAGTACACTTATTCGTTTAAAAGACAAAAATATAACTTTACTTAACTAAGCTCTAGAAACGCTATATGTCATAAATGAGGATTATTAAATTAGGATTTAACAACAGTTAAATTCTTGATTAATAACTGCCTAGCAAAAATTTTGTTAATTTCTTAAACCTTAAACTTTTTGAAGGAAAAAAATATATTTCTTGTTGATAAATTACTGAATTTACTTGTCAGTTTTTGACTAATATTTTGCTAATACCAAGTTGAGATGAGATGTAAGAATTCAGCTATTAGCCATCTGTTTTGACTGCGGAATGCTGCGAAACACCAAACCCTATCTAAACCTGATAAAGGCTGTAAATGAATATAACCTTTAAAGTCGGCTTTGATAGTAAGATTCAATTTACCTCAACAAAGCCAAGGTTTTTTCTCAAACTCAAATAAATAGCTGACCGCTGTTTGCTGACTGCTGAATCCTGACGATCAAACTGCACAAGATTATAGATTTATTAATTCGTCATTTGTGATTTACAGTCAACTATGAGTAAATTTTAAACTTTACTATTCTCTGCAAATTCATATTAATGGTATCAGGCAAAAACTAAATTTTATCAGACTTAAGAATAAAATATTAGGTAATATAACTAAGCCTAAATATCCGGTGGAATAACCCCTATGCTATATTTTTATAGCAATTTTAATTATGGGTATTCAACCGGATTTAATCTAACTTTTATAGATAATTATGATGAGATACCCATTCGATATTACAGAGGATTTCTGTTCCGTGAATTATAATTTTGATAGGCAAGATGTCTGTGCTACAAAGCTTTTGTATAGAACCGGATAATTACTATAGCTCGCGTCATTGCGACTGGAACGGAGTGGAAAGAAGCAATCTCCGCGCACCTCTGAGATTGCTTCCTATCGTCGCTGCGGACGACTATTCAACCGGATTTTATAATATATTTTATATTTTATCTGATAAGGCGTGACATCTGCTGTAATTTTAAAACTACTGGAAATTAGAGTATTTAGTCTCAAAAATAATTACATTTTTGCCCAATACATAAAAAAAATGTAGAGCTTTAGTATAAGCTTTACTTACTGCAAAAAAATCAATATTTTATCTAATTATTCAGAAAAAATAAGTCAAAAAACTATAATATAAAAAAGCATAGTTAAAAATAAATAAACAACATTTGATGATTCTATGAAAATAGCCAAAGTCAAAATCAAAAAAAGTTTTCAAGGTTTTTCTCAAACATTACTAAGCACTATCTTAGCCCTAATTGCAAATCCTATTATCTGGCATCAACAACCAGCTAAAGCACAAACAGACGCTTATTGTCGGCTATCCGCAGAAGCGATCGCCCAAAAAGAAAATCTGCGTCTAGCAGCTTTAAAAGGAGACAAAAATGCAGAAAAACAATATCAAGATATTCTGATTCAACACAGTAGAGAAGTTGGCAATTGTCGCACCAGAAATTGGCCGAGGAATCAAGGTATTTGGTTGCGAATATATCCTTGCGATGTTAGACCAGGAGAAATTGACAGAATACTCGACCATATAGTAAATAAAGGCTATAACCAGGTATATGTAGAAGCCTTCTATAATGGGCAAGTATTACTGCCAGCAGCAGATAACCCTACAGTTTGGCCTTCCGTACTCCGCACGCCAGGATATGAAAATGTCGATCTCTTGCAAAAAGCTCTGCAAAAAGCACGCGATCGCGGTTTACGAGCTTATGCTTGGTTTTTTACCATGAACTTTGGCTACACCTACTCCCAACTACCCAACCGTCAACAAGCTTTAGCGCGTAATGGTAAAGGTCAAACAACTCTTCAAGTAATTCCTGATAACGAAAGTCTGCACGACCAACTAGGGGCAAGTCATGCTTTTCATACTTTCGTTGACCCCTACAGTCCAGAAGCACGTCAAGATTATGCCGTAATGGTAAATGAAGTATTGAAACGTCAACCTCAAGGAGTATTGTTTGACTATGTTCGTTATTTGCGAGGAGTCGGACCTGACTCTGTAGCAGATCAGGTGAAAGATTTATGGATATATGGGGAGTCGAGTACAAATGCTCTATTACAACGTGCTGAAAATGAAGCTGGAAGGGAACTACTAAGAAGATTTTTAGATAAAGGATATGTCACCTCTGGGGATATTGCTGAAGTTTCTAGGAGAGGAACTCCTAAATGGCAAAGTTTCTTTTCCCCTGCTCCTAATAAAATTGCATCTGCTGGTGACAGACTACCAAAAGGAGGTTCTGGTCAACAAGTTTGGGAATTGAGTGTTGCTCATGCTGCTCAAGGAATACTTGACTTTGTAAACCTAGCAGCTAAACCAGCGCAACAAAAAGGTTTGTCTACAGGTGCAGTATTTTTTCCCGGTGGTAATAAGAGGGTGAGAGAAAATGGATTTGACTCCCGTCTCCAACCTTGGGATCAATTTTCTCCTCAAATGGAATGGCATCCCATGTCTTATGGTGCTTGTGGCGATAACGATCCTAGTTGTATTGTCTCTGAGGTTCAAAGAGTTGTTAGTATGGCTCCTAATGGGGTGAATATTATTCCGGCGATCGCTGGTCTTTGGGGGGAATCTTTTAAAAATCGCCCTTCTTTGGAAATACAAATGCAGGCTATTCGACAAGCTACTCCTCAGATTAATTCTATTAGTCATTTTGCTTACGATTGGCAAAATGTTGAAGACACCCGCGAACGGAAGTCTTGTCGATTCTAAAAATAGAATTATCTCAAATCTGGATAATCTGTAGGGACGTTGCATGCAACGTCCCTACCTGCTAAATTTTTCCCGAAAAAAACTTTAGGTGTTTGGTCTTCAAACTGAAGCGAAAATTTTCACAAATCATTTAGGATTAGGTTAGCAATCAAGATTATGACAAACAAGAGAAAAGAAACTCCTGAAAAACAAACCAGATTAATCAGACGTTTTGCAGATTGGTGGGAAAGAACTCCTATTGAGAAGTTTTTAGAAGATATAGACTATCTGTTAAAAAAATCAGCGATTTTAAGCATTATTAGTTTGCTTGCCAATGTTACTCTTATCCTGAGTTTAATAAGCTGGTTAAGGGGGCGTGAAGAACGAAAAGAAGAAAAGCTTTTTGCTACCTGGACTATTATTAATGATGGCAAAGGCGATCAATCTGGGGTTGTGAAAACTGCAGTAGAACGATTACATAAAGAAGGGTTTGATTTATATCGTCTAGAACTTAATGAAACCAACCTCGCTGAAGCTAACCTCAGTGGAGCTAACCTCATGGAGGCTAACTTCAGTGGAGCTAACTTCAGTGGAGCTAACCTCAGTGGAACTCCCCTCCTTGGAGCTAACCTCAGTGAAGCTAACCTCATGGAAGCTAACCTCAGTGGAGCTAACCTCATGGAAACTAACCTCAGTCAAGCTAACTTCTTTGGAGCTAACCTCAGTGAAGCTATCCTCATTGAGGCTAACTTCAGTGGAGCTAACCTCCTTGCGGCTAACCTCAGTGGTTCTGGCCTCCCTGAGGCTAACCTCAGTGGAACTAACCTCAGTGGAGCTTACCTTTTTAATGCAATAAGACTCAGTAATACACAAATAAAATTAGCCTGCAATTGGAAAGAAGCAATTTATGTAAACGCGACAAGAGTTGAAGATGAATCTGGTGGCATCTATTGGATTCCTGAAGATAAACAAGCTAACCAAGAGAGAATCAAGGAAATTGAACAAGATAAAGATTCTGACCCGGAAATTCCTCCTGATTGTTCTAAATGGGAGTAAAACTAACAAAACTTTCTTGAAAATTAAAAATTGGTAGTCCTGCATAGTAATGGTGTCTGAGTTAAACTTGATATTTACCTAAATCTTGATTCCTACAAATATGCAAGGGTATTGTCATTTCAGTTATCAGTTATCAGCTATTAGTTATCAGTTATCAGTTAACAGTACCTCTGCCTAAAGTTCAGAGGCTTGAGATCGGGAATATTCTCTTTTTTTATCCCCTTAAAAGGGGAGGCTTGAGACCCAAATTTTTCGGTCATAATGGGTGGAGAAAAATAATTTACCCTCTAGTTTCTGCCATTACTATGCAGCACCACTTAAAAATTATGTATATAGGATTTCTCTGCTTAATGGGGTACATTTACGATCCCCCTAAATCCCCCTTAAAAAGGGGGACTTTGACAGCTCCCCCCTTTTTAAGTCAGTCTAGTAGGGTGCGTTAGACAGCTTAAATTTAGACGATGAAAAGTATTTAGAAATCTGTCGTAACGCACCATTTTAGCTATTTTAATTCCGTGTATCCATGCCAGAATCTGTCTAATTTTTCTATATGGAAAAAAGATTAACAAAACTTTATTAAAAACTAAAAATTATGCACATATCTAAATATCTTATTTTACTCTTAATCTCTTTACTTTCAGCTTGCACTTTTGAAAGTTCAACAATCCCACCAGAAACAGAAACTTCGGACAAAAATTCTACATCTATAGTTACTCCAGATAATAATTCCCAGTTGGTAGAAAATCTAGTAGAGAATTACCTCCAAAAAACTCAAGTCAAAACAACAGTAAATCTAACTTTACCCCAAGCACAAAAAATTCAAAATAAGTTCGTAGCAGAAATTAGTAAAAGTCTCGGTCAGGTAGTTGGTTATAAAGCCGGATTAACTAATCCTCAAGCTCAAGAACGTTTCAATGTTTCTCAACCTTTGCGCGGTGTTTTTCTCGAAAAAATGTTGTTGGAAAATGGTAGTATTATTTCTGCTAAATTTGGCAGTCGCCCTGTTGGGGAAGGCGACTTAATTATGAGGGTAGGAAGTGGAGAAATTAATAATGCTAAAACTCCGAGAGAAACTTTGAAATATTTAGATGCAGTTATCCCATTTATTGAATTAGGAGATTTAGTTTATAGCGAAGATTTAAAATTAGATGCTCCTGCTCTTTTAGCAATTAATGTAGGGGCAAGAACAGGAATTTTAGGTAAACCTATTCCTGTAGCGAATACTGATGAATGGGAAAATTGTTTGAAAAGTTTACGGATAGAAATGTTAGACGAAAATGGCAAAGTATTAGCATCAGGAAAAGGTAGTGGTTTATTAGGAAATCCATTGAATGTTGTGTTGTGGATTAAAGATTCTTTGCAAGCAGAAGGAAAAGAATTAAAAAAAGGAGATTTACTTTCTTTAGGGAGTATGACTAGCTTTCTTCCTGTTAAATCAAATTCTACTATTCGTGCCCGATATATAGATTTAGAACCTAATAAAACTGTAGAAATATTTGTGAAATTTGAGTAAAAGTAGGTTGGGTTGAGGAACGAAACCCAACTTATTAGATATCTCTACAAAAGAGCGAGTAAGTAGCAGGGAGAAAGAATTGATAATTTCTGTTAATTTTATTCTTGTAAATATCTATTATTGTTGGGTTTAACTTCATTCTCCCTAACCTATATTATGTGATATGATTTATAGAATAATTTTAGATAGATGAAAAATGAAAATCCAAAAATTAGAATTTGGAGATCGCGCACAATCTTGGTGTCTCAAACCTACTGAATTTTCGCCTAATCTTAACTTATTGGTTGGTGTTTCTGGTGCGGGTAAAAGTAGAATTATTGGTTCAATTTTGGGTCTCAAAAGAATTGTTAATGGTGCTTCAATTAATGGAGTGTACTGGGATATTACTTTTTTGACCAAAGATAATATATCATATCGTTGGCAAGGAGAATTTGAAGCTGTAGGAGGGTTTTGGATAAATATAAATGATTCTGAAGAACAGCCTGTGTTTAAAATTATTTCTGAAAATCTATCTAAAAATGAGGAAATTTTGATTGAAAGAGACTCAGAAAAAATTATCTTTAAGAAGAGCCAGGTTCCCAAATTATCACCATTTCAAAGTGTAGTCGAATTACTAAATCAAGAAGAAGATATTAGCCCGGTGAAAGAAGAGTTTAATAAAATTACATATACAGATCCAGATGAAGATTTTGAAAAAATTTGGAGAATACCTATTTCTATATTAGCAAAATATCAAAATAGCTCTTTAAGTGAAATTCAAGAAAGTAGCCTTCCTAGTTTTGTACAATTATATCTAGTTTATCGATATATACCAGAAATATTTTACAAAATCAAAGATAGGTTTATGGAAATATTTGATACAGTAGAAGATATTAAAATAGAATCTTTATTTAATGAAAAAACTCCTGAACTATTAACTGATATTCCTAAAGAAGTTACAATCCTTTTATTTAGAGAAAAAGGAGTACCTAATTGGATTTTATCATCATATATTTCTTCAGGAATGCTCAAAACATTAATGCACATTAGTGAATTATATTTATCTCCTGAAGGGAGCATAATATTAATTGATGAATTTGAAAATAGTTTAGGAGTGAATTGTATTGATAGTGTCACAGATTTAATCTTAGAAAATTCCAGACTACAATTTATTATTACCAGTCACCATCCATACATCATCAATAATATCGGAAATAAATATTGGAAAATTGTCACTCGCCAAGGCAACATCGTAACAGTCAAACAACCTGAAGAATTAGGAATTTCCCAATCTAGACATCAAGGTTTTATCGACCTAATTAATATCCTTGAAGAATCTCCCGAAGAGGTAGAAGCAGAATGAATATTTATTTCCTTTTAGAAGGCAGAAGTACAGAGAAAAAAATTTATGAATCTTGGCTAAAATATCTTCTACCCGAACTAACAAAAGTACAACATTATCATCAAGCTAATCACAATAATTACTGTTTAGTTAGCGCTCATGGTTATCCTTCAATTATTCACGAATATATTCCCGATGCTATTGAAAAAATCCAAGAAACAGACAAATATAATTACCTGGTAATTTGTCTTGATGCTGAGGAAGAAACAGTCGTAAGTAAAAGACAAGAAATCAAAAATTTTATTAGTCAAAAAAATCTACACTTAGAATTAGGAAAAGTAGAACTTGTTTCCATTATTCAAAACCGATGTATCGAAACTTGGCTATTAGGAAATCGAAAAATGTTCGACTCTAGACAACCTCTAGAAAAACCTCTTTCAGATTATGCACAATATTATGATGTATCTGTCAAAGACCCAGAATTAATGAGTAATTATAGTCAAGATTATAATCATGCACAATTTCACTTTTCCTATCTCAAAGAAATATTTAAAGCTAAGAAAATTAGTTATACTAAAAAAAATCCAGGAGAGGCTAAAAATCAATCCTATTTAGATGAATTAAAAAAGAGAGTTGCATCAGAACCAGAACATTTAAAAACCTTTCAATATTTTATAGATTTTTGCGAGAAGATTAAAAAAGAATTATCTCTAAAGTAGGGACATTGCAGATAACGTTCCTACAGGTTTATCATTTTTTAATGTGGTTAATTGGCCGAAAAACTGCTATAAACTGATAACTGATAACTGATAACTGATAACTGATGCAATTTTACCCTTGGATAATTAATACTTCTCTATTTATCGGTTCTATATTTTTTGTGGAACTGGTACGAGATACTTATCATGTAGTTTCTCACATTTACTCTCCCCTCTATAAATGGCATGGTTGGCATCATCGTGTTTTCCGCCCAGACTTGACACCTGTTAGTACAGAAATTTATCAAAAAGCTACTTGGTATCACGATGTCCCAGAATCTCTGGTAATGTTAACCTTTAGTTTATTATTCTGGGGATTGGCTTTTGTCTGGATGCCAGCTTATCAATGGGCAACTCTTCCAGGTATTCTTTATACCTTGACTTTCTTATTTCCAGCGATCGCCCGTGCTACTGGCCTTCCTCATGCTGACGAAATTACAGACCTCAATCATTTGCCTGGTCCATTCTTAAAGCCTCCGAGTAATTGGTTTGTGAACCGGACTTATCATTGGCGACACCACTTCGATAATCAAAATGCCTATTTTTGTGGAACTCTCAGTTTGGTAGATAAACTTATGGGAACAGCACTTTCTCTCAAAGGTAAAACAATTGCTGTCACAGGAGCTTCTGGTAGTTTAGGCCAAAGTCTCCTCAGACACCTTGATCGAGCAGGGGCAAAAGTTATTGCTCTGACATCCAAAGATAGGACTATTACCTTAGATATTAACGGTCAAAATTTAGAAATAAATACCATAAATTGGCAAATAGGTCAAGAAGATAAATTAGCAGAATTATTTGAAAAAGTAGATATTTTAGTCTTAAACCACGGCATTAATGTACATGGAGAAAAGACAGCAGAAGCGATCGCTAAATCTTACGAAATAAACACATTTTCTAGCTGGAGAATGTTAGAAATATTCCTCAAAACAGTCAGAACAAATTCTGATATTGCTTCTAAAGAAGTCTGGGTAAATACTTCTGAAGCAGAAGTTAATCCAGCTTTTAGTCCTCTTTATGAATTAACAAAAAGAACTTTGGGAGATTTAGTTACTTTAAGGAAATTAGATGCTCCTTGTGTGATTAGAAAATTAATTTTAGGACCTTTTAAAAGTAATTTGAATCCAGTAGGAATTATGTCTGCTAATTGGGTAGCTCAACAAATAGTAAAATTAGCACAAGCAGATGTGAGAACAATTATTGTTACAATTAATCCTTTAACTTTTGTCGCTATTCCGATTAAAGAATTTTTTGTTTCTACCTACTTTAAATTATTTACTTCTAAATAAACTTATAGAACCCCTAATAGTATCTTTGCAGAAGTGAGGATTAGGAGACAGGAGGCAGGAGACAGGAGACAGGAGGCGCGGAGGCGCGGAGGCGCGGAGTCAGGAGTCAGAATTTCCAGAAATAGAATAGGGAAAAAAGTATAAAAATAGCCCCTTGCTTCATCATCTCCCCATCTCCCCATCTCTCCAGCTAATTTTTGAGATACCAAATGGGTTCTATAGGAGAGTGTGATCATAAACCGGGTTTATGTTATGCAATGTCAGTATGGCAAGCATTTCAGATAAACCCGGTTTCTATGCTTTTTGGCGATCGCGGATAATTATAATTGTCACATTGAGATACTTGAGATTCTATCAGTGAAAATTTAGATATCTGCTGTGCTTTGTTGCACGAAAGTAGGGATATAACATTCATTCTGCTTTGGATCGCACATTAAACCCGGAGCAAGTGCGGTAGCTATATCGCTCTCTTTCGGGATTATTGATGTTCTATTCATCTATTGTCCAATAGTTAGGGTTTGCTGATTAAATCTCAAGTAACCGCTCAATATTCCGGGGTAAATCCTTTAATAACAAGCCTCAAATAGCGTAATTTCCTTGCCGAATAGGTAGTCCGCCCCTATTTATTGAGCGGTTACAATCTCAAAGCATTTACAGCTCAAGGTATTGCCCTTTTTAAGTCTGGAAAAAGTACCAGCTTTTCAGTTGAAATTGCTGAAAAAGTGACTATTTTGGGGTAACGCGAGACAGAAAAATCTCCGAACAATTATTCCTCGAATTTTCTCTGTCTTCCCACTCTCCCGATACTTCCCACACTCTGCTTTTGAGCGCAAACCCTAGTTAGGGTTTGCTGATTAAATCTCATAACCTTTACTGGTAAAAGTTTCAGCCTTTTTATCTCTAATATTGATGCTTTATTCATCTATTGTCCAATAGTTACAGCAGTTTCCGCGCGTTATCAACCCCCCTAATATAGAATCCGGGTAATATCAAATCCGGTTGAATACTTACCATATAGTTGGGAGTGTGGGGAGTGTGGGAAGTGTGGGAAGTGTGGGGAGTGTGGGGAGTGTGGGGAGTGTGGGGAACTCCAATATTAAAGTCTAGTTATGAACATATATTATATAACCGGATTCTATATAATTAGTTATCGTATCCCTCTCGGAGTCAGGAGACGCACCAGACGCACCAGACACACCAGACGCGGAGAAATAAAGGATTTGAATAGCGTGATTTGTTAAATTTAACATTTGTATTAACATGAAGTAATCAGTGCAATTACTATATAACCGGATTTTATATAAATCCCCCTTAAAAAGCTATGCTTTATAAACATCTTTCTTAACATAAAATTTGACAAAAAATAGAAATTATGTGTAAGTCTGATGTCGGCTTTTTGTGGAGAAAAGTGTATTTAATTAGACACTATGAGTGAGGATTGTCAACAAGATTCTTACTCCCCTCTCTTCCCCCTCCTCCCCCTCTCCCCACTCTCCTATCAGGGTTTCAGAAGTTCCTTATAAGGGATAGCTTAAAAAGGGGGACTTCCAGTTCCCCCCTTAATCCCCCTCCCGTCCCCCTTGGGAAGGGGAAAGCCAGAAGATGCTGCGCTTTTTGTTAAACGCGGGTTAGGGGGGATCGAAAGCACTGTACCTCACGAAGCTCTAGAAATGCTATCTATAAAGTGGATATACTATTTAGTTCTAAAAAATACCATATAACCAGGTATTCATCCAAGATTTAAAAGGCAAGATGAACAGGAAATTTATGGTTTTTATCTGATGCTTATGGCTAATGATATCAACTCTTGTAGCATCGGTTCAATTTTCGATGTTAGACTTAAATATTGAGCAAATCATAGATAGGATTTAATGGGTAAAAATACAAGTGCTGATACAAAAGAACAAATTCTCAATGCTGCGGAAAAACTGTTTGCCTCTCTAGGTTTTGCAGGAACTTCACTTAGGGCCATAATTCGGGAAGCAGATGTAAATTTGGCCGCAGTTCATTATCACTTTGGCTCAAAAGAGGAATTATTTATTGCAGTAGTCCGAAGAGTAGCACAACCTATTGTTGAAGAACAACTACGCCTACTGACAATTTTAGAAGAGTCAGATAATCTCCCTTCAGTATCAGAAATTTTCACTGCTTTTGTGACTCCTCCCTTGAAGATGATTCAAGAGCGATCGCCCGAATGTCTCATTCATGCACAGTTTATGGGGCGTTGTCGTACAGAACCCCATCCAGTTCAGAAATTAGCTGAAGCAGAATTTAGAAGCAGTCAACAAAGATTTCTATATATATTGACAAAAGTGATACCCCATCAATCTCCCACAGAATTAAAATGGAAACTTGATTTAGTAGTTGCTATGTTAGTGCGCACGTTGAATCAAATCGAACAATCAGATATATTGAGTGAAAATAATTCTGTTGAAGATATTGATAATCTTGTGGAACGTCTTGTTAATTTTATCAGTTATGGAATTAGTGCGGAATAATTTTAAAAAGCGCAGCGTTCAGCGTTTATTATTTTCTGAATTAACGGCAGAAAATAAAGCAGAATAATCTACATCTGACAAACCTAATTCTATAGTTTTCTCTAAAATTTGACGCACTCCTATTTGAATACTTGCATCAAGTCCTACTGACTCAGCAGCATTAATAAATATATTTGTATCCTTTAATAAATGTTTGACTGGAAAATTAGGATTTTCATAATTACTCTCTAACATTCGTTGTAATTTCTTATCAAATGTCGGTGCATATAAAGCACTCTCCCGCACAATTTGCATAAACAAATCTACATTTATTCCTTCCCTAATTACTAATCCTAAACTCAGAGCAAATGCTGTTGTTAAAGAACCAATTAATTGATTCATTGCTAATTTAATAGCAGCACCACTACCAACTTCACCAATATGTAAAGGTTCAGAACCAAATATTTTTAATAAACCAGACCACTTTTGAAATTGTGCTGCCGAAGCTCCTACCATAATAATTAAATTGCCAGATTTAACTTGAGGAATACTTCCCAAAACAGGAGCTTCTAAATATTCTCCTCCACAAGCCATAACTTCATCTTTTATCTCTTTACTTTCAGTTGGAGAAATAGTTCCCATTTGAATTACTGTTTTACCAGACAATTCTGCTTTTGAACTATCAGATAAAAGTACATTGTGAATAGCCTCAGAATTTGTCAACATCAAGATTAAACATTCTGAATTTTGAATAGCTGCTACAGGCGAATTAGTTATTTTAGCACCTGCTGTTTGTAGAGGTTCTAATTTAGATTGTGTGCGATTATAAGCAGTAACAATATGATTGGCTGCTAATAATTTTTCAGCCATTGGTAAACCCATTAAACCAGTACCTAAAATTCCAATTTTCATCAATTATTTCCTCTCAAATTTTATATTTATAATTAGTTTTCATATATTTAACATGAGTTGGAAATTTTGTCAAAATATTGAGAATTTTGCACAAAATAAATTGATATTGCTGAGTTAATATATAGGAATCTGCACATTGGTTGTGATAATATTTATGATAGTTAATTTTAACTGGAAAATTTTGAAATTATAGCATTTTTATTCCAATTGATGAAGTGCTTATGTTTATAGTTTGAAGAAGCATTCTGTAGGAAAGGAAATTTTCTGCAGGGGGAATTTCGTTCCGAATGCTGTCGCAAACATCTTTCCGTAGCTTGTAGGGGCAATTCATGTTTGCGGAGCATTCCGTAGGAAATTGCCCCTACTCCCCCCACTCCCTACTCCCTAACAAAAATTATGGAAGAGATATTTAACAACCTCCTCTCACATAAAAACGTCAAAATCAACAAAATAATTTCACCTCCTAATTTCTGTAGTGAAGAGCTTATTCAAGACGAAGATGAATGGGTAATATTACTGCAAGGTTCGGCTATCTTAGAAATCCAGGGAACAAGAACAAAATTAGTCAAAGATAGTCATATTTTTATTCCTGGTAAAACACCACATAAAATCATTTCCACTGACTCAAATTTAGAAACAATTTGGCTAGCTATTCATATCTATTAATATTTATTCTGAATATCATCAAAATCAAATAAAAACTATTTTATGAATATATTTTTTACTATTATTTGCCAAAATAAATTTACTAGATAATCGACAAATAATCAATCAAAGCAATGCTCAAAAATATATAATTTTATAGCAATTAGTTCCGATTTTCTAATATTTGATCGTAGGGGTTTGGTCTCCAAACCCTGGTCTCCAAATTCAAGCAAACAAATTCCATCTTTGCCTAGGTTTGGAAACCAGAAACGTTTTTTTCACAAATCATTTAGGATTAGTATATTATGCCTGCTCAAGTAAAACTAACTATTATTCAAGGAAGTTTAATAGGCAAAGAATATATCTTTAAAGAGAGAACTACTTGTATAATTGGTCGGAATCCAGACTGCAATCCTAGACTACCAAGCGATGCACAACATCTGACTATTTCTCGTTATCATTGTCTACTTGATATTAATCCTCCACATATACGAGTGCGTGATTTTGGCAGTAGAAATGGCACTTATATTAATGGTAAAAAAATTGGGCAACGACAAGAAAAAAAGCAAGAAAAACATACTCCAGAAATGGCAGAAAAAAATAATTTTCCTGAATATAATTTACAATCAGGAGACAAAATTCAATTGGGTAAAACAATTTTTCAAGTAACTATTGAAAAAGAAACAGAGACACCGCCAGAAATGTTGCAGACATCCAATAAATCTCAGGTAAAAACTGTTGAATTATCAGTTAAGCCACCAAAATTAGGAAGTTCAGATTTATGGGAAATTCCTGGTTATACAACAATTAAATTATTAGGAAAAGGTGGCTGTGGAGAAGTTTATTTGGCAAGAAATAATTATACTCAAGAACTAATCGCTGTAAAAACAATGTTGCCAGAAATTGCTGCTCATCCTCATGCCGTAAATCGCTTTCTTCGAGAAATAGAAAATACAAAAGCTTTAAATCATCAAAACGTTGTGCAATTGAAAGATTATACTTATAGCGATCGCCTATTTTTCTTTACTCTAGAATATTGTAATAGTGGCAGTGTTTGGAATTTAATGGAACGTCATAGTTATCGGTTATCTGTTGATATGGCAGTGCCAATTATTTTACAAGCTTTAGATGGTTTAGAATATGCCCATAATGCAGAAATTCCCTATATTAAAAAAGCAGATGGTAGTTTTGATAAAGGGCGAGGTATTGTGCATCGAGATATTAAACCAGCTAATATTTTTCTCAGTAATTTAGATAATTCAAGAGTAGTAAAAATAGGAGATTATGGGTTAGCAAAAGCTTTTGATTTAGCCGGATTAAGTGGGCAAACAATAACAGGAAATAAAGGAGGAACTTTTTCATTTATGCCAAGACAACAAATGATTGATTTTAAATATGTAAAACCGGAAGTAGATGTTTGGGCAATTGCTGCTACTTTATATAATATGTTAACTGGTTTATATCCCCGTGATTTTGTTGGAAAAGACCCAATTTTAACTGTATTGCAAACTAAACCAGTACCAATTAAACAGAGAAATATTGCGATTCCTCAACCATTAGCAGAAGTAATTGATTTAGCATTAATTGATGAACCAGAAATTTATTTTAAAACTGCTAAAGAATTTAAGCAAGCATTATTAAGTAGTTCTTGTTAGAAATCTAAAATTGGGAATTAGTTTGTAATATTTTATTGTAGGGGTTTGGTGAGCAAACCCCTACGAAATTGAAAAATAGAGATAATAATAGATTTGATATAAACAGGACTTACGCAGGAGAACTCAGAAACTCGGTTTCTACGATAAATCGTTGTTTTTAATAAAAGATGTCTAAGAGAAACCAGGTTTCTTTGCGTAAGTCCTAATAAACTGTATTAATTTAAGAGACTGTTTGTCAAACAAGTATTAAGAGAGCTTAGAGTGACTACAATCTACAAGAGGTAAGACTTCAAAAGCTGAAAATCTGGTAAATACCAGAGGTAGAAAGGTATATGTATTCTCTAGATTTTTAAGTGATAAATAGTTGTCTTGATTTCTTATTACCTGTTCCCAGTTCAGTGTTCCCTGTTCCTTTTTTATATTTCCTGATACATTCAATCTCTAAAGAAAAGGAAAAGACTTAACAAATATCTAAAAATATAAGTTGAAAAATAGCAATACTAGCACAACTAAAGAATTTTATTTTACAATATATTCAGTACCGTTTGATTAACAATTATGACTGTAAATGTCAAAGCCTTCTTTCGAGCAACAGCTCCTGGTGTTCCTCTATTTATATCATGTCCGGATGATTAGGTATAAATAAAATATTTGGTTTGGAGAGGATATATTTTATTTCTCCCCCACTCCCCTACTCCCCCACTCCCCTACTCTCAATCTATAATTTTAAATAGATCCCAAATGGGTTCTATATTTCCTTATCTGTGCCTAAGTCCTGATATACTTAAGAGTAACATCCCTATTGGTAGGTTGCCACTGCCGTAAATACAGTTACTACAATTTTCACTTATATAGAGATTTATTCTTCTATCAAAATATGAATTTCGATAGATTATGGTTACACATAGTTACTATTCCCATATCTAACAGTAATTCGATCAGGGAGCTACTTTTTTTTCAACTTGATTTTTAAATTTAGGTCAGGATACTAACTGTCCTATCAAAAAGGGATTTAATTTTTTTTGATAAATTACTATTTATGTGAATAATAGCTATATTTAGACATCTCAATAAAAACTCCATAAAAAAGGGAATAGGAAGAAGTAATTGATAATTTATGGACCATAATTAATTTTATTTTCGATTTTTGGAGATGTCTTTTACCAAAGAATTAAGGTTTAAAGCTTTCTATTTCAAGAGAAACAATGAATTTATTTTCCCTTTATTCAATCCTCTTTCTTTTAGGGAGAGGTAATTATCAATTATCAATTATCAATTATTGAATGATAACCTAGCTCTTCCATAAGTGTGCCACAACGCCGCTTAAATAAAAATTTTAAAAATGGGTCTAAACTTCTTTGGCCCGCGCCCACTTGTGAAGTGTAAATTAGGGAATTATCATTATTACTTTGACGACGATCTTCTGCTTGAGTTTCATATTCTGGGGCATTATTATGTTCTTTTTCATTATATTTAAGAACATTTGCATCCCAAGGTTCTTGCAAAAACTCAAATAAGGGAATTAAGGTTTCTTCTGTATTTTTAACCAACTCCTCATAGCGCAGTTCATAATAACAATTTTTAGGTGACTTTTTCCCAAACTTAACAGCACTTTTTACATCATTACGCCAGGTCTTAGTAGCTCGAATTCCTGCTTTATATCCCCATCTATCGCGATGGGAAGCTACCACATCTCTACCATCTCTAATAATATGAATAAATTGACTATTAGGAAATAAAGCATTAATAAAACCTAATTTTCTTGTATAGTTTGGTGATTTTTCAGCCCAACGTTTCTTGCCTCTTTTAGCAGCATATTCCATTTGAAAAGAGTCAAAAAAATCTCCTATTTTTTGATGCCAGTAATTTTTTTCAAATCCATAGCGTTCTATTCTTACCCAATGCTTGCCTACGATTGTTTCTAAATCTTCTAGAAATTTTGTTTCTGGTCCGCAACTAATATTAGGATGAGAATCCAGAATTAATCTAAGTAGTGTTGTACCAGAACGAGGGCAACCAATAATAAAAATTGGTCTTTGTGTTTCAATCATAGTTTTTTTCAGATAAATTAATTAATATTTTGAGTTTTAATCCAGAAAATGTGCATACTTACTTGCCTTCATAGCCTGAACTAATTCTTCATAATTTTCTACCATTTTTGACAATTCCAATGGCATTAATTTGACTAAATTAGTTTTTACTGGTACTGAGGGAAGATCGAGTAATTCTGTAATTTTGTCTACAGTTTTTTGGTGAAACTCTTGATGGAGTAGATGCTCTTCATAAGTTAGACTAAGATGGGGGATTTCTCTTAGTAACTCATGTTCATATTTCTCCAGTTTTTCACTATGTTTTATCCAGTAAAATACTTGTTCAATTTCTACTTTAATAAGTTTATTTGATAACTTACCTTCATCAAGACGGTGATGAAACTTTTTTATTCTAGCATTAATATTAGATAAGGCATGATAAAGCAGATTACTACGAGTCAGATAAATAAATTTATAACCACTATTATACAAATTCAATAAAAATTTCTCTTGGTTATAAATTGACTGGATATCTCTAATTTGATAACTCAAAAGCTTAAAACCATAAGCATCGGATTGGTAACGTGATGCAGACAAGTCAATATAGAGTCTGGGAAAGAAAACTCGATCGTGTAAAATTTCACCATCACACTGAATTTTATTGTGTTTATCTAGTAAGTTGACTAATAGTGTACTACCAGAACGCCCCCTACCAAAAATGACAAATTTCTTAGATGGCAAAGATGGCTTTTTCCATAGATATATTCCGTAGTCTTTTATTTCCTTTAGGTTACGCTTTCCTAGAGAAAAATTCATATTTTTGCCTAAACCTCCGATAATCGTTTGAGAATATAAGTTTGCTGTTCCTGGTTAAATAGTTTATCAAATTTTTTGTTATTATTACTGTTAATTTTTCCTCCTACGGATTCTTTCCAAGGTTCATTTGCCAAACTCACTTGCTTGGCAACTACCTGATAATCTTGAAGCATATTTTCTAAAAATTCTACTCCAATAAAGTCACAAATTTCTGTCAATATAGCTCTGGGATTTTCTACTAACTTTTCATATTCTACAAGAGTATGATTAGACTTAGATAAATGACTTTGAGTTAAGCTTACATCCTCAATCCACTGTTGAATACATTTATCAATATTCCAACCACCACTCCAA
>JBFRWR010000330.1:0-3406 GCA_051439685.1 Trichodesmium sp. | reverse complement strand
AAAATTCGCTTGCCTTTAATTGTTTAATTCTGGCGTGAAATTCCTCAATCTTCCATCTAGTGTGAGACTCAAATTCTACAGCATAAATGCGAAGATTGACTTAAGTCATTAGTAGCAATATATTCTGTTCTGTTGGTAGAAACAGTTGCCCAGAATAGTTTTACTTTTTTATCTCGCAGGAATTCCTTTTATTTTTATTATTTTACCTGATTTTATTTCTGATTCATTCCAACTTAATCCAGCAATACTTTTATACTTTTCTGCACCACCAGTATCATCTACGCGCGCGATTAACTTTCAAGGGGCAATAATAAATTTTTCGCATATTATCTATCAATGCCATTAATCTTTGTGTTGCATACCAACTATCCATTAATCTAGTTTTAAATGGTAAATTCTTCTGATTCACTACATTAAATATCATGTATTCAACATGGTCTATTTTAGTTTTTTTGTCACTATCTGGATTATATATGCGATAATCTAATATCCAAAAATGTTCGGTTTCGGGGTTAAAATAGATACAATTAACTATTCCTATTCCTCGAATTACTTGATGTTCGTTGCCACTATATTGCCGTCGCACAAGTGCCTCTTTCAGAGGAGCTTCGCTATCAATTTTATTGGCATATTTTTTGTTAATTACTGTGTCATCAAAAATTAGATATGCTGCTGTATTTTGGACAATTTCCTCTTTCAAATTTGACCATAAGTCTTCTGAACTTAAAGATTCTGTTCTTAAATAACGATTAATTGTATCATGGCTAATGTTTTCTAAGTGATTTGCTAAATTTGTGATGGTATAATTTGTATGAGAATTTAGTAAATATTGGTATGGGATCAACATAGTTAAAATTCATATTGTTAACTCAAATCAACAATAAAATTATTCTATAATAGTTAGAGTTTTTGGGCAAGATTTATTTACATAGAGCAACAGTTATAGAGCTTAGAAAAATCAACTATACTTAAGCCTTAAGTTATTTAAGTTTTTATGGTAATAAGGCCACCAATAGTAGGCGAGTGCTCTATTAATTATGCGCTATATATAGCGTCTTTGCGTAATTCCTGAGAATTATGATATAAAGAAAGCGGGTTTCCAGAAAAACCCCTAGACAACTATATAATATAGTGAACAATTTCTTTATGGTCATCAGTTTTGAACGAGAAAATTGTAGTAATCTCAATATAGCTGAATCACGGGAATGGTTAGTCACAAATGGCATAGGCGGTTACGCCTCTGGCACAATAACCAACCTGCTAACCCGTCGCTATCACGGACTATTAATAGCAGCTCTCAAACCCCCATTAGAGCGGACTCTACTCCTAACAAAATTAGACGAAACTGTTGGATATAAAGATCAATACTATCCACTTTATTGCAACCGTTGGGCTGACGGAGCAATAAATCCACAAGGTTACAAACAAATAGAAAGCTTCCATCTAGAAGGAACAATACCAGTATGGAAATTTACATTTGCAGATGTAGTCTTAGAAAAAAGAATATGGATGGAGCAAGGGGAAAACACCACATATATTCATTATACCCTGGTTAGTGGTAGCGAACCAGTAAGTTTAGGAATCAAAGCATTAATCAACCATCGCGATCATCATTATCATACCTATGCTAATGATTGGCAAGTCACTACTGAAAACACAAAACAGGGAGTCTGTATCAAAGCATATCCCAAAGCCACACCTCTATATTTGCTAACACATTCCCATGGAGATAACAAAGTTTTAGTATCCACACCTGCTAACGAATGGTATTATGGATTCAATTTAGCTGTAGAACAATATAGGGGACAACAAGCCCACGAAGACCATTTACAACCTGTCACCTTCCACACTCAACTAGAAGTAGGAAAATCTCTGACTCTAGTTGCCAGTACAAAACAGAATCCGACAACAAATGGAGATCAAGCATTAATATCTCATCGTGCTTATGAGCAGCAAATTATCCAAAAATTTGCTACTGCTCAAACATCTTCATCAGAAGTAAAAAATCCAGTAGTGAAATTTTGGCAAAGTGTATCCAAAACCAAACCTCAAGCAACAAAAACTACACCGGAATGGATAAATCAATTAGTATTAGCAGCTAATCAATTTATAGTCGATCGCAAATCTGCCAAACATCCAGACGGCAAAACCATTATTGCAGGTTATCATTGGTTTGAAGACTGGGGACGCGACACAATGATTAGCTTACCTGGTTTAACCATCTGCACAGGGCAATTGAATGTAGCGCGTTCAATTTTACAAACCTTTGCCAAATATGTTAACCAGGGAATGTTACCTAACCGCTTCCCAGACAGTGGTACAACACCAGATTATAATACTGTAGATGCCACACTCTGGTATTTTGAAGCTATTCGTGCATACTATGAAGCAACCGAAGATAACCAGTTATTAGCAGAATTATTTCCAGTCTTAGCAGAAATAATTGACTCGTATCGTCGGGGTACTCGTTACAGCATTCAGTTAGATACAGATGATGGTTTAATCTATGCAGGAGAAGCAGGTACACAAATTACTTGGATGGATGCCAAAGTAGGTGACTGGGTAGTAACACCGCGTATGGGGAAACCTATTGAAATTAGTGCTTTATGGTATCATGCTTTGCAAATTATGGATAAGTTTGCCCAGAAGTTGGGTAAGAGTAATTTAGATTATGAAAGGTTGGCTAGGTTAATTAAGGAAAAGGGTTTTGCTCGTTTCTGGAATCAAGAGGGCGGTTACTGTTACGATGTATTAGATACACCTAATGGTAATGATGCTTCTTTGCGACCTAATCAAATATTTGCTTTGTCATTGCCTCCCACTGGTAAATATAGTTATGCTCCCCTGCTGACATCAGAGCAAGAAAAACAGGTAATGGATATATCCACTTACAAGTTATTAACTCCTTATGGGTTACGCAGTCTTGCTAGCGACGATCCAGAATACAAGGGTGTTTATGGAGGGGATATTTATCAACGTGACGGTGCTTATCATCAAGGTACTGTTTGGGGTTGGTTAATAGGTGCTTATGTTACAGCACATTTACGAATTTATAATAATCCAGCAAAAGCTGAGGAGTTATTGAAACCAATGGCAGAACATTTAATGGTGCATGGTATTGGTAGTATCAGTGAAATTTTTGATGGTAATGAACCGATGACTCCCCGTGGTTGTATTGCTCAAGCGTGGAGTGTTGCAGAAGTTTTGCGAGCTTGGTCAGTAATTAATCAGGCTAAGTAATATTATTAGGAGTTACGCAAAACAACCAAGAAACCGGGTTTATAGAACCCCTAACAGTATCTTTGCAAAAGTGAGGATTAGGAGACAGGAGACAGGAGACAGGAGACAGGAGGCGCGGAGGCGCGGAGCCAGGAGTTGGGAGTCATAATTTCGGTCAAATAGAATA
>JBFRWR010000329.1:0-2603 GCA_051439685.1 Trichodesmium sp. | reverse complement strand
TTGATGTATTTTGCTGATTCATTATAATACCTCTTAATACAATATACCAGCACTTCTCGTTGTTATGAAGTACAATTAAATCTCATATAGAACCCATTTGATATCTATGCGATCTACCTGACGCCAGGCTACGCGATCGCTAATCTCCTAAGTATCACTCGGATAAAACACAGATTAATCTTGGCTGTGATGTAGCCAAGAGTTTTCTCAAAATTTTTGCTCAACCTTTTATATCAATGCTCTCAAGTCAGACTACACAGAACTTGACATATTGACTTTCAAGCTGAATAGATGCTTTTATAGTAAACCTTTTAAATCCTAACAAGCTTTCAAAATTAAGATGCACTCTGTATCGGTAGATAGTATTATCTTAACAATCAAAAATTCTAATTACACCTACTTTGATAAATAATTTTACTTATGTACATCTATCTTAACTTTTAGATGAAAATTTTACTCAGCATTCCGTAAGGAAAGCAATCTCAAAAATCTCTGAGATTGCTTCCTATCGTCGCAATGACGACTTTTCAAGCGGATTCTATATAAGTTATGATTAATTTTGGGCAGGTACTGAATAACCGATAACTGACAAATTTCTCCTTAAAGTCGATATTGCTGAAATACATCTCTGGCAGCACGATGCAACAGCGAATGAGTATAAACCAAAGAATCCATATCCTTTGTATACCCCCCACCAATAACCGAAGCTACCGGATAACCTGCTGCCACACAGGTACTCAATACTTGCATCTCCCGCCGAAATATTCCCGTGTCTGTCAAAGCCAATTTTCCCAAAGCATCGTGAATGTGAGTATCCACACCAGCATCATACAATACTAAATCTGGCTTGACTTCTGACAGCAAATCTGGTAAATATTCTGCTAAAGTTTGTAAATAGCGATCGTCATCCATTCCCTCTGCTAAAGGTACATCTAAATCACTAATTTGTTTTCTACTGGGAAAATTAATACCACAGTGCATAGAAAACGTAAACACAGTTTCGTCATTTTGAAATATCCAAGCAGTTCCGTCACCTTGATGTACATCTAAATCTACAATCAGGATTTTTTCAGCTAATCCCAATTTTTGGATAACACGAGCAGCGATCGCTAAATCGTTAAAAATACAAAACCCTGAACCGTAATTAGGAAAAGCATGATGAGTACCACCAGCAGTATTGCAAGCCAAACCATATTTAAGTGCCAACTGCGCCGTTAACACCGCACCACCCACAGCAATACAAGTTCGATTTGCTAATGGTTCACTCCAGGGTAAACCAATCCGTCTTTGTGCTTTTGAGTCCAAAGTTCCGTGACAATATGCTTCTATATAGTGGCGATCGTGAACTAATTCTATCCATTCTTGGGGAGGCATTTCTGGGGTAAAAAAATGAGATTTTTCTGTCACCCTATCTGCTAATAACATTTCATATAGTAATTGAAATTTTGCCATAGGAAAACGATGACCAGGTGGCATTGGTGCAATATAATTAGGATGATAAATAATTGGTAAATTCATAAAATAAAGGGAGTATAAAATATTAACTTATAAATTTAATGTAGGCTATTTTGATTAGTAAAATTTCCAACCCTAGAGTAATCTACAGCTATGATATAAATAGAATTATCATAATGACTAACTCTAGACCAATGACTACTGTTAAAGTTCCCGGTTATCAAATCACACAAAAGTTATACGAAGGAACCCGTACCCTAGTTTATCGAGGTATTCGAGCAACAGATGGACAAACAGTCGTGTTCAAATTTATGCGCAATGAATATCCGAGTTTTAATGAACTCTTGCACTTTCGTAACCAATATACTATTACCAAAAATCTCAATCTACCTGGAGTTGTCAAATCCTTAAGTTTAGAAACCTATGGCAACGGTTATGCTTTAGTGATGGAAGACACTGGGGCAATATCCCTAGACAAATATGACTCATTGGACTTAGAAACTTCTTTAAAAATAGTTATTCAAATAGCAGATATTCTACACACACTATATCAAAACCGAATTATTCATAAAGATATAAAACCAGCAAATATCCTTATTCATCCCCAGACTCAACAAGTAAAATTAATAGATTTTAGCATTGCTTCTGTGCTACCTTTTGAGACTCAAGAAATTAAAAATCCCAATGTATTAGAAGGAACTTTGGCTTATATATCTCCAGAGCAAACTGGACGGATGAATAGAGGTATAGACTACCGCAGCGATTTTTATTCCCTTGGTGTAATGTTTTTTGAGATGCTAAATGGTAAACTACCGTTTGATGCAACTGACCCAATGGAATTAATACATTGTCATTTGACCAAAACCCCTGAAGTTATTAATTCCCAAATCCCAAACCCCCTGGTTAATATTATTCAGAAATTGATGGCCAAAAATGCTGAAGACCGCTATCAGAATGCTTTGGGTTTAAAATACGACCTAGAAAAATGTCTTTCTCAATGGGAAAAGCTAGAGAAAATAGAGAATTTTAAGTTAGGAGAATGGGATATAAGCGATCGCTTCCTTATTCCCGAAAAACTGTATGGCAGGGAAAAAGAAGTTCAACAGTTATTAGCAGCATTTGTTCGCGTAGCGTCTCCGCAGGAGAAA
>JBFRWR010000328.1:0-2652 GCA_051439685.1 Trichodesmium sp. | reverse complement strand
CTTGGAGACTATCAAGCAAATGAAATCTCTTGACGACGATCTGGATAAAGCTTTAGGTCGTCTGAGTGGAGGTTTGTATATTATTACTGCTACTAAAGGCGAGGTTAGTAGTGCTATGTTAGCTTCTTGGGTAGTGCAAGCTAGTTTCCAACCTTTGGGAGTTTCTATTGCAGTAGCAAAAGACCGAGCTATTGAGGCACTAATGCAAGTAGGCGATCGCTTTGTCTTAAACGTATTGCGGGAAGATAACTATCAAGGTCTAATGCGACATTTTCTAAAGCGCTTTCCACCCGGTGCAGACCGTTTTGCTGGAGTAAACACTCAAACTGCTAAAAATGGTAGTCCAATTTTAGGTGATGCTCTAGCTTATTTAGAATGTGAAGTAGCAAGTCGGATGGAAGCAAGCGACCATTGGTTGATTTATGCAACTGTTGATAATGGGCGAGTTAGTGACTCAGATATTTTGCCTGCAGTGCATCATAGAAGAGTAGGAAACCATTATTAATTTACAATTGTAGTGCGGGCATCTTGCCCGCTAGTCATGTACTTATCTGAAAAGTTATTGTGCCTATAATTAGCAAGGAACCTTCCATCAACCGTGACCTTGCTTTCTTCCACTCTATTCCACTAGCAATGACAATATATAGAGATATCAGGTGTGAAAATGCCCACAGAGAAACAAGCAGTTAATTGTTTTATTATGTGTCAAAGAATTACACAGATGTATTTACCAATTTCTCTAGTTAGATTAGATGAAAGAAGTAATGATATTTTCATTCTTGCAGGTGAAGATATCCAAGTTTTAATTGACAAAAATGGTGAGGTAACAATTTTATGAATCATCCTAATTTTCAAACCATGAATGAATCAGAATTACGGGCTTATGTATTGACTCATCGAGATGATACTGAGGCATTTTATGCGTTAGCCGACCGTCTGAAATCTAAACCAGGACGTAAATTATCTGAAAGTGATTTTGAGATATTACCTGAAATTTTAGCAGAAATTAAACAACAACAACAAAAGTAAGAAAGTTAATAACAAGCTTCTTAAAAATCTCATATTCTTTATCCTCAGAGGAAGGCAAAACCGGATAATTTCCGCCCGTAAAGCCACTCGAAATGAAAGGAGAAGCAGAAATATCTAATATTTTAGAAGAAATTCAGAATCAAACAACACTCTAAATGTGCCTCATTGACTTGAAAACCTTTGTATGGTAATGAACTCACTCAAAGATTACTTTTGCCTTTTGCCTTTTGACTTTTGACTTGAAGAAAGCGATCGCCAAAAAATGATAAAATATAACATTATTTGGACTTAGGAAAAGAAACTCGGTTTCTTTGGTAATCTATTATTTTTGACAATAAACATCTACAAGAAACCGGGTTTCTGGGTTCGTCTGCATAAGTCCTGATTATATTTGTATAAATTAAACAACTAAACTATGCTACAAACCACCAAAAAAAAAGATGTTCAAGTTGTCATCATTGCTGAAGACACAAAAGTGCTACGGTCTCGCACTTGGGATAGACTAAAATTTGAAGTAGAATATTCTCTCCAAAAAGGTACTACTGCTAACTCCTATCTCATCCAAGCAGAAAAAACAGCCATTATCGACCCCCCTGGCGAATCATTTACGACAAATTATTTAGAATCATTACAACTACGCTTAGATTGGCATCGCCTTGATTATGTAATTCTGGGTCACTTTAATGCTAATCGTGGAGCAACCCTGAAAGCATTGTTAGCCGTAGCTCCTCAAGTTACCTTTGTCTGCTCAAACCCCGCAGCTTTAAATCTCAAAGACTATTTCAAAGAGCAAGAATTGAAAATTAAGGTAGTAAAAGGAGAAGATACTCTTGACTTAGGTAATGGCCATCAATTGCAGTTTATCACCACTCCCACTCCTAAATGGCCAGATGGTCTGATGACTTATGACCCTAAAACTGAAATTCTGTTTACCGATAAATTTTTCGGCGCTCATGTCTGCGGAGACCAAGTTGCCGATGAAGGATGGAGTATCTATAGCGAGGATAGACGCTTTTATTATGATTGTCTCCATGCAGCTCAGGCAAAACAAGCACTTTCTACTCTAGAGAAAATTTCTGAGTTGACAGTGAAATTCTATGCTCCCGGTCACGGACCAATGGTACGCTATGGGATGATGGAGTTAAACAGTCTGTATCGAAAGTGGAGTCAGGAACAAAGTTCGCGGGATTTGAATGTAGCCTTGCTTTATGCGTCAGCTTATGGTAATACAGCTACAGTTGCTCAGGCGATCGCTAGAGGTTTAACTAAAGCAGGGGTAGCTGTAGAATCAATTAACTGTGAGGCTGCTACATCTAATGAAATTAAGGAAGTAGTAGAAAAATGTGATGGGTTTATTATTGGTTCCCCTACTCTCGGTGGTCACGCACCAACTCAGATTCAAACAGCTTTAGGTATTGTATTGAATACAGCTTCTAAAGATAAATTGGCAGGGGTCTTTGGTTCCTTTGGTTGGAGCGGTGAAGCAATAGATTTTTTGGAAAGTAGGTTAAAGGATGCGGGTTATAAATTTGGTTTTGAACCTATTAGAGTTAAGTTTAAGCCAGATGATGTGATGATTCAAACTTGCAAAGAAACTGGTATTGATTTTGCTCAAGCTTTGAT
>JBFRWR010000327.1:0-6608 GCA_051439685.1 Trichodesmium sp. | reverse complement strand
TTTAACCTTAATATTGTACCTCATATACTTAGAATCTGCTGTAATCAGGAGTGATTTTTTTACCAAACAATTAAGGTATAAAGCTTTCTATTTCAAGAGAAAAAATAAAAAAATTATTTTAGTCAATCCTTCTATTACAGAAGAGGTAATTATTAATTATTGAAGGATAATCAGTTATAAATAAATACCAATTCTCCCAACCCCTTTGAGAAAGGAAAGTGGGGGTTCATTAATTGAGAATTGATAATGGATAATTGATAATTACAAGAAGGTTAAAACCGTTACGGAATTGAATATCGGGAAATATCATTTCTTTTTTTCCCCTATCCAAGGGGAGGCTTCAAGGCGCGAATTATTTAATAATTAATAATTAATAATTAATAATTGGGTAAGAGTTTTAAGTTTTTTATTTACTTTTTAATTTTTCACAACCTATGTGCGGATTCCTATATGTAAGTTTGATTAGGATTTGCTGATTAAATCTCAAAGCATTGACAGAGAAATAAGGTGTTTTTAAAATTAGTTATCAACTAACCTGAAGTAATTTGTCAATTCTTTCTGTAGAAGTTTATTGTTTAATTGCACAAAAAAATTTAACTGGTATTTCAATTTGAGAAATCAATTTAGTTCAACAAAAATTCCCACCTAAAAAATTTATTTGCTCAACTGGAACATCAATAGTTGAATGTGTTTACAAAATGTTATAATTTATTAACCAAAATAAGTAAATGGACAAAAATATTCATTGTCATTGTCTTGATATTGGATCGAGGAGGAAACAAAGTGTTTGGATGGCATAACCTAGAAAAGCAATCACAAACCCTTGCTATGGCAATGACATGATCTAATTAATTTTGTCCAACTACTTATATTAAACCAATCAAAGGATATCAAATTATGGCATACGATTACGATTTATTTGTAATAGGCGCAGGTTCAGGAGGGTTAGCATCTTCAAAAAGAGCAGCATCTTATGGAGCAAAAGTAGCGATCGCTGAAAATGATTTAGTTGGAGGTACCTGCGTTATTAGAGGATGTGTGCCAAAAAAACTGATGGTTTACGGTTCGAGATTTTCTCACTTATACAAAGATGCAGTAGGTTATGGTTGGAGTGAAGTAGAACCTAGTTTTGATTGGCATAAATTAGTTGATGTGGTTAATACAGAAGTT
The DNA here is from genome assembly GCA_051439685.1 of Trichodesmium sp. GTDB lineage: Bacteria > Cyanobacteriota > Cyanobacteriia > Cyanobacteriales > Microcoleaceae > Trichodesmium. The sequence continues at coordinate 5,438 of JBFRWR010000327.1, read as the reverse complement.
ATGCGTCTGAATAAACTACATATCAGTTTCCTCGAAAAAGCAGGAGTAGAATTAATAGAAGGATATGCCAAATTTATTGACCCCCATACTGTAGAAGTAGGCGATAAGAAATTTACAGCGGACAAAATTTTAATCGCTGTTGGTGGTAAACCAGAAAAAATAAATATTCCCGGAATTGAACACAGTATTACTTCCCGCGAAATGTTCCACCTCACCGAAAAACCAAAAAGAATGGCAGTCTGGGGAGGCGGTTATATTGGTGTGGAATTTGCCGGAATTATGAATGGAGTTGGTACCGAAGTTACTCAAATTATTCGCCGAGATTTAATTTTGCGTGGTTTTGATGAAGACATCCGCAGCAATATTCAAGAAGGTATGGCAAAACATGGTATTAACTTCCGCACCAATACCAATATAGAAAAAATTGAGAAAGTCGCAGAAGGGTTAAAAATTCACTTAACAGGAGAAAATACTGAACCCTTAATTGTTGATACATTCCTCTGCGCTACTGGACGGAAACCTAACTTAGAAGGTTTAAACCTAGAAAACGCAGGAGTCGAAACAGTCAAGGGTGCCGTTGCTGTTAGTCCTAACTGTCGGACAACTCAACCAAATATTTACGCCGTAGGAGACTGTATAGATAAAGCAAATTTAACCCCTGTCGCTATTGCTCAAGGTCGTGCTTTTGCTGATACCGAATTTGCGAATATTCCCAGAGCAATTTCTCTAGAAAATATCCCTACAGCAATATTTTCTGAACCAGAAGGAGGAACAGTAGGTTTAACAGAAGCAGAAGCAAGAGAAAAATTTGGTGACTCTATCAAAACTTACCGTGCTAGGTTTCGTCCAATGTTCCACAGTTTAACAGGTGCAGATGAAAAAGTCATGGTGAAACTGGTAGTAGAAGGTAATACTGATAAAGTTTTAGGAGTACACATGGTTGGTAAAGACGCTGGTGAAATTATTCAGGGTATGGCGATCGCTGTAAATATGGGTGCAACTAAAGCAGACTTTGACCGGACTATTGGTATTCATCCTTCTACTTCTGAAGAGTTTGTGACTTTACGTTAAAAAATTTATAATCCATATCAAATCTGGTAGCATCGATACAATTCAATGCTGTAGGGGTTTGGTAACCAAACCCCTACAAACCATGAGATTGCTTTCCTTACCGAGTGTTTGGCAAACCTTTCATTTTTATCAGTATTCAACCGGACATGATATCAGATCATGTCCGCTGTCGAAAAGTCGTCATTGCGACGATAGGAAGCAATCTTAGGTTTGATGTCTCTAGGGGTTAAAACACCCTAGATTCTAAGCGGATGTGCTACGCGGGCTAAAGCCACGCTACGCACTGCTTACGATATTTTTTGGTTAGAGAATCCAACTTATATCGTTGTGGAAGCATCAAAACTTCCCTACAGACCTTAGCTAGATTGATTTCTAGCTGTGTCGATACTTTTCTTAAAATATTAGCTGCACCATTACAGTCAGCATTGATAACTTGACCTGTTGCTAAACGGTACAAGCCACGATTGACACGCTTTCCTGATGGCTCCCACCTTTCGGGTTTTTCACCAAATGTCGGTAGAAAATCATCGTCTAAAAAACTAGCTTTACTCGTATAGCTTTCCTCAGTCTCAACGAACTTAATCCCATACTGCTCAGATAATTCAGTTATCCTGGCTTTTAACTTGGCCGTAGGTATTTGAACGAACTGCTGGTTATTTCTCTTCCCAATGTTAATACTATCTTTTTGGCCTTGATTCCAACCAAAAACTATCGCACCTATTTGATGTTCAATGCACCAGTTAATAATCAACCTAGCTGCTTTATTAATATTGTCGCGCATCATTCGGTTACGCTTCTCAGTAATAGCTGCTAACCTATCGTCCCAATAGTCACCACGCTTACCTGCTTTGATTTTAGCTATTTGCTTGTTGTACCATTGATTTTGAGATTTAACCTTTCTGCCATCGACTATAAAAGCCTTCCCCACATTACTCACGCAGGTTAACCAGTTGTTTAGTCCAGGGTCTATGCCTAAGACGTTTTCTGCTATTGGCTGGCCTTTATCTGTCTGTGGTTGCTCATAAGCAAATTCCAGATAGAAACAGTTATTTCTAGGAACGAATCTATATTCTTTTATTTGCTTAAAATCTAGATTGCTTGGCATTTGCAACAAAAAATGGTCAATACCAAACCATGCTTTTACTTGCTTGCCTAGTGAAAATTTGAGCATTCCATTTACCAGCTTGACCCATCGTGCCGGATAACTAACAACTGCTAGACCATCTTTTTTACGGTATTTTGGTGGTTTAGGTTTTTCAGCTAACTCGCCTGAGTTAAACATTTTGGCTAATCTAGCATAAGAGTTAAAGGACTCAATTACCGAATGTAAAGTCTGTTGGGCGCAGGCTGAACGCATGGATTTAAAATGCGGGTTAGCTTTTAGCTCAAAATCTAGTTCGGCTTTAGACAGAAAGCGTCCCGCTTTAAACAGCATTTGACGACAATAATAAATCCCGCAGTTAGTAAGCTTATTGGCTTCTATACAAAGGTATTCAATCATAGCCATTACTTCTGGACTACTTTTGACCAGATGTTGTTGGCATCCGTACATTAACAATCACCTCCTGTAGATATAATAGCACTATTAAACATATTATGTCTACAGATTGATGTTTGCGCAGCATTCCGTAGGAAAGAAAAAGCCAGACGAATATAGAAGAAATCCTCACTCAGTAACACTGATAAATTACCATTTTGTATTTTGTCCCAAGCGTAGAAAGTCTGTCTTAGTAGGAGATGTCAAGCAAAGATTACAACAGATTATTTTTGAGTTATGTAGTGAGCATGATTGGAGACTAATAGCTCTAGAAATAATGCCTGACCATGTACATTTATTTTTAGAAGTTGACCCAACTTTTGCTCCATCAGTAATTATCAAACGAGTCAAAGGTAGGGCTTCTCATCACTTGAGAAAAGAATTTCCTAGATTACTAAAGTTACCCACACTCTGGACTCCTAGCTTTTTTGCGCCACAACAGGAAATGCTTCAACAGAGACTGTTAGAAAGTACATAGAAAATCAAACCGGAAAGTAGCGCCGGGTTAAAACCCGCGTGTCGTTATTCAACCAGGGGATAAATCACCCTGGCTAACTTCCTCCCGTCGTTTTTTTAGGTTTCACAAGATTGCTTTCCTGACGGAATGCTCCGCATTCATGTCGGCGACAGCCGTTAACGGAGTTATGCGCCAGCAAAACATATCGCGCAGCGTTTTATATCGGCGACAGCCGAAAAGCGAAACATTCCACTCCGTTCCAGTCACAATAACTTGTCTATAGTAATTACCCCGATTCTATATGACTACTACAGGACTTACGCGATCAAAAAAGACGATGAAAAAGAAGCTAGTCAAACTCATTTTCTGTCACTTTCATATAGAATCCGCTTGAACAGTTGTCATTGCGACGATAGGAAGCAATCTCCGCTATAGAATACGGTTGAACAGTTGTCATTGCGACGATAGGAAGCAATCTTAGAGGTGCGCGGAGATTGCTTCCTTACACAAGTGTAAGTCGCTGCGGACTGAGCTATAGTAATTATCCAGATTCTATATTAGCGATCGCCCTGATGACTCCTATTTTGGCAAAAAACAATACCATTGAATTATTAACTTCCCTGGCGGGAAGTCCCGCGCTCTCCCGTTTAGCTAGCGCACAACTATCCTACGGAATGCTCCGCAAACGCACTTCGGCTGTCGCCGACATATAAAGCGTTAGCGCAGCTCCTGTGGAAGAGGCAACTCCTCTGCAAGAGGCAGCGGCTCTGCAAGAGCGGGAAACCTTTTCCTCCGGGACGCTTCGCCTTAGCAAATGCCATCTCATCCTGACGGACTGCTTCGCAAACGAACGCTTTTTTCCCCTTGAAAGGGTAGGCTTAAAGGCGTGAATTATCTAAATTATTTAATTGCTTAAATATTAATTATTTCGGTAATAAATAATTAGGGTTTGCTGAAAAAAGTAGAGTGTGGGAAGAGTAGGAAGACAGAGAAAGTAGGAGAGTAATTGTCAAAGTAATTTTTCTACTATTGTCGGCCTAAAATCCTAAGTTTTTGGTAGCTTAAGCTTATTTATTTACACTTTTTTAAAATCTAAAAAGTCTGAATCTCAAGAATTTTAATGTTTTGAGATTTAATCAGTAAGCCATAATTAAATATCGGGAATTGATAATATATTGGTTCTGAAATTAATTGAGATAAATCTACTTTTTTTCTTGTCCCTTTGCTTTATATTCCTGTTCCCTAAGAGCTAATTTATTACGTTCTAATTTCTTCTGCCATGGTAATCAACTAATAGTCAATCCCATCAATAAAGTTCCTCGAAATTCAGGATTTATTTGGGCTTGTAAATCAACTCAAAAAAATCTATATTTATTATTGAATAAAGATAGCAGTTAGCAGATAAGTTTATTCTCATCATCTGGCTAACAAGATATAGAGAGGTTCTGAATTGGCTCGAAGAAAACCGCATTAGGTATTAGATACTAGGTTTAAAATTCACCCTTGGGTTCAGAATTTAGATAAAAATTCTGTAAGACTGGCGGATATTGGGGAGTGCTTTTCAAGCCTTCACTAAACATAATATTTTCTGCTCTTTAAGAATATCCCAGGTCTGAATTTCCCACTAATTAGGGTTTGCTGAAAAAGTCTTTTTTAAGGAGTAGGGGAGCTGGGGAGTAGGGGAGTGGGGGAGTAGTAGGGACATTGCACAGGCAAAAATGCGTTCTCCGTTCCGGAATGCTCCGCTTTCCATCAGCAAAACGTCCCTACGGGAGTAATTTTTGGGGTACTCTCTTGAGCTTGACCAAAATGCCCTCCTTTTTGATTTTTCGGGAACCGTGCATAAAGAGCTGAAAACTAGGTACTTTTTCCCGACCTAAAAAGGCTAAAACCTTTATCTGTAAATGCTTTGATCTTTAATCAGCAGAGCAATAATTAATTCTGACTCCTGACTTCTTTTTCTATAGCACTACGCAAATAGGTGTTTGACATTTATAAATGCTTAAACTCAGTCAGGGATTAATTCGGACTTCTGAGTTCTGACTTGCGCGTACCGCTATATAATCCTATCTAAACAATTTGTCCACAAAAAAAACGACGGAAAACTAAGATGATTAACGATATATTTATGCCAGCCCTTAGTTCCACCATGACTGAGGGTAAGATTGTTTCTTGGCAAAAATCCCCCGGTGATTGGGTGGAAAAAGGGGAAACAGTTTTAGTGGTTGAATCAGACAAAGCAGACATGGATGTGGAGTCCTTTTCCTCTGGATATTTGGCCACAATACTTGTAGCAGCCGGAGATGTTGCTCCAGTAGGTTCTGCCATTGCTTTGTTGGCCGAAACTGAAGCAGAAATTGAACAAGCGAAACA
>JBFRWR010000326.1:0-2726 GCA_051439685.1 Trichodesmium sp. | reverse complement strand
GTTTTATAAGCTTCACTTTCTTTGGTAATTCTTCCTACTTCATAATTTTCGGCTGTGAAGCTTTTTATTGTGGTAATTCCTGAGAGATTATTAGATAATTGCCCACTTAATAAACTTACACTTTCTCGAACTTCAGCATAACGAGGAGCCAGAAATTTTTGAAACCAAATTGAACCCCAAATAATAAACGGCATTGGTAATACTGCCCACCAAGCAACACTAGGAGCTAAAACAAAAAAAGCACCGCCAATAATTATGACAGTTACTGTTACTTGAATTATTTCATTTGCTCCTACATCCAAAAATCTTTCTAACTGATTAATATCATCATTTAAAATTGCCATTAAATTTCCTGTACTGCGTTCTTCAAAGTAGGCTAATTCTAAATCTTGTAAATGACTATAAGTTTCAATGCGTAGATCGTGCTGAATATTCTGAGCTAAATTTCGCCAAAGTCGCTCATAAGCATATTGAAAAATTGATTCTAATCCCCAAACAATTAAACTCAGAAATGTCAAAGCCAAAAGTTGCCCAAAAATATCTTTAATTCCCCATTGAGCAATTAAAGAATCTTCTTGTTTAACAACAACATCTACTGCTGCACCAATTAAAACTGGAGGTGCTAGGTCAAAAATTTTATTTGAAATTGAACAGATAACCGCTTGCCAAATTTGAGTTTTATATTTACCTCCATAGTTAAGTAAACGGATAAAAGGATGTTTTGGTTGAAATGTTGTTTTTGACAATGTAATCCCCTGATAAAATATTTATCAAAATACTCCAAATATTCTAACATAGTTGTTAGTAAGAATATATAGCAATCCTATTTTATTTGTGGCAAAAATCTTACTGATTTTTAGGGAACAGGGAACAGGGAACAGGTGAGAGTTTCAACTTTTTTATCTACTTTTTGATTTGTCGCAACCTATGGGCGGATTGCTATAGGGATTCCCAAAAAGTGTGAGGTAAGCATTTCCTCCGGAATGCTCCGCAAACAGCCGTCAGATAACAGCTATTGCTTTTAGTAAGTTATCAAACCAATATTGAATTGAGAAACGAAAAATATTGCTATATTTGATTGCCTGGGGGAGGGACGTTACATGCAACGTCCTTACTGCAGTGTGGGAGGTTGGGGGAGAAGGGAACATCAGAATAATTAACATTAACTGTCTAATAATTAGCTAATAAATTATTTTACCTGTGTTAATTACTTAATAACTGAAATGTCGCCCAAGTATAGTATTACTTTTGGTAATTGGTATTATTGCTGATAGCTAATAGCTGAATGCTTACAGTGTGAGATACACAAATTCGTTTCTTTTAGGTAGTAGTAGGGACGTTAAATGCAAGGTGCGTACAGAGTAGCTACTCGGAACACAGCAGAATAAAAAATCAGAAAAACAAATTTATCTCAGTTACTTGGGTAACGCTATAATTAATCTAGAAAACATCGTCATTTTTGGTGAATTATGAATATTTTTCACAGAGATAAAAAAAATAAAATTGTTACGGATATTTCCCATTCTAGATTTTTGCTTGGCTCTAGAAAATACTTCAACTTAAATTTATCTATGCTAATAATAGCAGCTTTGTTTAATAGTGGCTTAAAAAATTTGAACCTTGATTTTTCTAATTCTAGAGAAAGTATGGTGACAATACAAGCCCAAGGTTTTCTGAATAATCGTCCTGATTTTTTTGATAAAGGACGACTCCAAATGGAGCAAGAAATAAAACAACTAGAACAACAAAATCCTCAGCCAATATTAACAATTGAATCAGGACAAATACAATGGCAAAATATTATTTTTAAAGAAGGTGGTTTCTCAATCTGGATGCCTGCTGGAACCATGACTGAAGAGACAGAAATAATTGAAACTGAGAAGGGGAAAATTAAATTTAAAGTATTTGCAACTCATCCAGCATCAGCAAGATTTGTAGTTGCTTATTCTGATATTTTAACCAATCAACAATTAGCCAATAAACAAAATATATTGCCTAACTTTCAAAAGAAAATTATTGATGTAACAGGCTTTGAATTAAGTAGCGATCGCTCCTACAATTTAGGAGATATTCCAGGTAGAGAATTTGTGTTAAAAAATGACGCTGAAACTATTACATTCAGAATTTATTTAGTAGAGCAACGCTTGCATCTTATCGGTGCGAGTGAAACAGCAAAAGATAATCAAATAGCTGGAGCAGTAGTAACTTTTTTAGATTCATTTAAGCCAAATTAAAATTTTTGTCATTTTTTATTCGAGCAAATACTCTTTCAAACTTTCTATTGTTATCTTTTCTTTCAAACATTGAATTTTCTGTTCTCAACTCAGAACGCACCATTTTCATGTAAGTTAAAAGAAAAAAATATAGCTTTTTAAGTTGATGATTCCAGTAGAAAAATTATTTATAGGTGCAGCGGTGCTTTTGCTAGCTGGAATTATTGCTAGTAAAGCAGCTAATAAATTAGGAGTCCCAGCTCTACTACTATTCCTTGTCGTGGGAATGCTAGCAGGTTCAGAAGGGATTGGTGGTATTGAATTTGATGATCCAATGCAGGCAAAATTGATTGGAGATTTAGCACTAACTTTGATATTATTTGCTGGGGCTAACTACTGAAGCCGAATAATTGGACAAAGTTAAACAAACATTAAGAAATGTTAAAAATATTCTGATTGTCTGCTATCATACACTCATTCATCTTATAATTATCAAAGACTTTTGTTTCATGG
>JBFRWR010000325.1:0-9397 GCA_051439685.1 Trichodesmium sp. | reverse complement strand
TGGTAGGGGTGTAGGGGAGTAGGGGAGTAGGGGAGTAGGGGAGTAGGGGAGTAATTTTTTTGCCCAATTATTGCTATAAATGCGCTTCTTTTTCAGGATCAAGAGCTGAAAACTAGGTACTTTTTCCGGAATTAAAATTGGTCTAACCTTTCTCTATCAATCCTTTGATATTTAATTAGCAAGCCCTAATTAAAATTAATATCATAACAGTAATTCACCAACGCCTCAATTCTGAATTATCCGTTGTTAAATAAGTTAGCCTTCTATATCTAGAATATATTTTTAGACAACACTATCTCATAAATTGAATATTATACCAAATATTGCCACTGGGTTTAATAATTGCAGAAATTAAAATAATTACTTTAATAATTACTTGAAGTTTTCTCCCACTGCGGATAGTAATAGGCAGTCTTTCTAGTTTAAATTTTTAGTTTATGAACTAACTCTAAGTCTTGTAGTATTTTTTATTAATTTGAAGAGATATTTTGGGATAGACAAAAACTAGATTATTATTCAATAAGGTTTAGATAGTATCAAAAATTGGCGTTAGTAATTTTAGCTATGATTATGCTTGATAACTGGATTTTATATAGCGTTTCTTAAGAAACGCGAGGTACAGTTCTTTTTCGGATTTTTTACTCCTCATTTCTTTATCTTCCCTACTCCTTACTCCCTACTTCCTACTCCCTAAAATATAGGAATTTTGTACCTCACCTGTATGGGAATTGCGATATGACAAATCAAAAAGTAAATAAAAATTACTGAAACTCTTGCCTATTTCCTGTTTCCTAAAAGCTATTAAAATTTTGTACACTACTCAAATAGGATTGCTATATAGTATCGAACAATTATATAAGCTTTTTAGATTACAGAACTGCAACAAAAATTCTTAAATGAACCGTACTCGATTATTTTTAATTAAATGAAGCTAATAAAATTAGTTAAAGGCAAATATTTATGGTATCTCTGGTAATTGTAATAATTTCAGATTATTTCAGATTACAATTTGCTGGATGAGGTGGAAAATTATAAAAAAAAAGGAAAGAAATAATAGAGATTAATATAAAAGTTTAATTTACTATTCTGCGCTGTATCTTTGATCAGAATAATTTATTTTAAAAAGAAAATAAAATCTATAATTAGTGGTTTAGTTCCGAATGTCAGAAATTTGTCTTCTGTTTTATTCTCCTTATATTTCTGATATTCTAATTACCCAAAAATTATGGCGAAGGAATGCTATATATAGCAATTTGAAAAGAATGTAGTAATGCAAATAATTTACCTTGAGATTTCATAAATTTACATTACTATATTGCAAATTGATAAATCAAATTTAATCGCTATATATAGCTTCTTCCATTCCTTGAACTTATTGGTTAATTTTAACTTACTATGAGCAATCCAAATTAGCCTACAAATTCTAATCTAGCTGGTTTTTCTGTTGGAGCTTCTGTACCTTTGAGGTAAGCTAATACTGTATCTGCGTCAGATACCTCAAATGGATCGTCACCATAGTTGTCAGCAAAACCTGGTTCAACAAACATCTTTTCAATTGTACAGTCATTGACAACCATTGCATAGCGCCAAGAACGCATACCAAAACCAAGGTTGGACTTCTCTACTAACATTCCCATTTTACGAGAGAATTCTCCATTACCATCTGGTAGTAGGGATACATTTTTAGCACCTTGCTGTTTACCCCATTGGAACATAACAAAAGCATCGTTAACTGATAGACAAATAATTTCGTCTATTCCTTGTGCTTTAAACTCTTCGTATAATTCCTCGTATCTAGGTAGGTGAGTGGATGAGCAGGTTGGAGTAAAAGCTCCAGGTAATGCGAATAATACTACGCGCTTGCCACCAAAAATTTCTTGGGTAGTTTTGTCTTGCCAGCGAAAAGGGTTTGGTCCACCAACAGACTCATCACGAACACGAGTTTTAAATACTGTATCAGGAACACGCTCAATAACCATAATTCACCTTTGGATGATTTAATAATTTAACAATTCAATCTGTATCAGCTTTTACTGATGTAAATCAGAATAATTCTTATTTAAGAATATGTCAATGCTATTTAAAGAAAAATTTTATTTTTGAATTTTTTTTGGTAGCTTATGTTCTTCAGTCAGCAATGGCCAGTATTAATTCTCTGTTTTTTGTATATCAACTTATTTTATTAAAAGTATTGCTAATATTTATAAATCTTTATTGATTCATAGTTTGCTGGAGTAAAATCAAAGGGAGGATATAGTTACTGAGAGGTAATTAGGGTTTGCTGAAAAAGTCTTTTTTTTAGGAGTAGGGAGTGAGGGAGCAGGGGAGTATTTTTTTTGCTCAACTATGTATCAAAAAGCCTAACTTTTGGAGCATAAAGAGCTGAAAAATAGGTACTTTTTCCCGGCCAAAAAATGTTAAAACCTTTACCTGTAAATGCTTTTATATTTAATCAGCAAGCCCTAATTATCTAGATACTCAAGCAAAGTTAATTAGATAAAATATCACCTTTTTACTATTTTGATTTTATCTAAAGCTTTCTCAAATTATGAATTCATTTAAGTTGCCTATCTTGATATATAGTCAACTCTGATTCAAATTTAATTCTATTGAATTGAGTATAGAACTTTCAAATAGTATGTAAATCTAGATAGAGTTTTTTATCATAAAAAATATTGTTTTTAGTTCCCAATAATCCTTGTGGAAGGCTAGTATTAAATCATCTTTTTTCTTCTTTACTATTCCCTGTTCCTTAAAGCACAAAATTTTGTACCTCACCAGTATGGGAAATGGGAGAAAGAGATTGTAAATAGGTAAATAATTTTGCCATTTAAAAATATTTGTGCATTCACTAATTGCCTATATACCTATTTAGTAATTGATTGATAAATTTGGCTTTTTGAATATTACTTATATTTCCCAAAATATGAAATTAATTTCACCAAAAATCCCTAACTTGATATCCTAAATCATTTAGCATAACTCTTAACAATGGCAGACTTAAACCAATAACATTAGTATGACAACCTTCTATTTTTTCAATAAATAAACCACCCTTCCCTTCTATTGCAAAACAACCCGCACATTTTAATGGTTCTCCAGTAGAAACATAAGCTTCTATTTCTTGATCATTAACTAGAGCAAAATGAACCTTAGTCATCCGACAAAGTACAATAATTTTATCTTTGAATAAATCAATTAAAGCATGACCTGTGTATAGTTGACCAACTTGACCACGCATTTTTTGCCAACGAGCGATCGCCTCTTGAGCATCTGCGGGTTTACCATTAATTTCATCATTAATAACTAATATAGAGTCACATCCTAAAATTAAATCTGATGAATTTTTTGATAATTTTTGAGTGGTTAAAGATTTAGCTACAGTTTCTGCTTTAGCTTGAGCTAATGTTTCTACTAATTCACGGGGATTTGTTAATTTAACTGTTGATTCATCAAAGTTACTTGGCATAACTATCGGTTTAATACCAACAGTTTCTAATAATTTACGTCTTGGCAATGAAGATGAAGCTAAGATAAAATTTGGAGTTTCCATATTTCCCAATATGCCAATCAAAAATATTCAAAAAAAATTGATAATTTGTCAGGACTATAGCCTATAGATCAGAATATTTTTGCAAATTTTCAATCTGGAAATTTCCTAGTCCTGACGAATATAAAATCTTCTCACTAATACACAGAGAAAGAGTTAATAACTTGCTGAAATTTATCCTGCACTTTTTGCCAACGTGCTTCAGTAGTCGAAATATTAATAGTAAAAAGTTTACCTCGACTTACTGCTACACTTGCTAAGTTATGACGCTTGCTTCCATTTGCAAGTTTAACCGCATATTCAAGTTGATAATATGTCTTAGTTTTATAGTCTCGCGCTGCTGCATCTACTAATTCTGCTTCTCTCCCTGAGTCTAATGGAGCAATGGCATTTTTACTCAATTTATATCCTACTTCTGTAGGAGTACCCAAGTCAGTTAAAGTCTTTTCTCCAACTACGGGACTAATTACTACACTGACATTCTCGGTGGCCTCAACTAGATCGTGGAATACCACATCTGGGCCGTCGGAAACTTTTACTTGCAGCCAGCCATTAGGATACAGGAATTCATAACCATCAGTTGTATCTACAAAGCTTTGTAGGCCACCGCCGAGAGAAACACAACTTGTTAAGACAAGGGCGATCGCTACTAAATATAAGGCCAGAATTTTTTTTAACATTTTTTCTATTTTGAGATTCTACATAACTGGAATTGAGTGGGGTTGAATTTTTAGCCCTACTACTCCAGTAAATTTATTGTCTCATTAAATCTTTATTAATTTAAGGAGTTTGTGCATAAGTCACATAATTTATTTTTGTCAGCCCTATGAATTGGTTGAGTTGAAACAAAAACAGGAGGTTATTTGTTCTATGAATCTAGCTTAAAAAAAAGCTATGAAAACAATATTTACAAATTTAGGAAAAGAATATGTAATTAACTTTTATGTATGTGATTTAATTGAAAAAAATATTAGTTTCAGGAAATATATCTACTTATATTTGTTTATTTATCGCAATTATCAATTTACTAAAAGACTTGACATCCTCCCGACTTTGGACTTGCGTGACAATGAGGGTTTCCTATCCATCAAATAAATTTTCAATTTAATCAATAGAATAAAGTGAATAATAAACAGAAAAAATACACTATAGCAATCCTAAATAGGTCGTAAAAAATTAAAAAGTAAATAAAAAAACTGAAACTTTTACCTCTTCCCTGTTCCTTAAAAAACAGTAGGATTTTTACCACGAATAAAATAGCATTGCTATATCTCTATATAAAGCTGATTCTTGCCCCGTGAAGTCCGATTATGGTCTGTGTTCCCCTGTATTTAGGGAAACATGAAGGTATAATACCAATTTGATAAATGTTTGCTACAAATAATTGAACTGTTTCTAATAGTCAATAGTAATTCATAAATTACCCGTACAGTAGAAAGAGCTATTATTATCATTTTTGATCTTTAAACAATTCGATTATGTCAAATTTACATCTGACTTTAACCATTTTTGTTAACCAAACTATTCGTAACATTCTTAATTTAAAAATTGTATAAAACCTCTCATTTTATGGATAAGAAAGGAAAAATTATTTTGACCTAATTCTCTTTTTTATAATAAAAGCTAATTCTTAGTTCTTAATTGTTGAAAACCCTGATTTTTTGTTAACTAATTTTGGCAATATGTATAATATATTGATGAGGATACAATTTTTTTCTAGCAACATAAATTCAGAGTGATTGACTCAGATATCATAGCTATTTTTTTATTTATTATCAGAAATTTCAGATAGTTATACTTGATTAATTGTGAATATTTAGTTGTTAAAATTTAATCTAGCAACAATTCTAAATTAATTTAATGATTAGCTACCTGAAAGGGAATGTGGCTGATGTCCACAAAGGCAGTGGTTTGCGTGTGTCTCTAATTCTAGAGGTTAATCAAATAGGTTACGAAATACAAATTCTACCTAGATTGACTCAAAACTTACAAACAGGAGAACAAGTCCAAGTCTTTACTCACCAACAAGTGCGAGAAGACCAAATAGTTTTATACGGTTTTGGTATTGCAGCAGAAAGAGATTTATTTCGTCAGTTAGTTAGTGTAAGTGGAATAGGGGCACAATTGGCGATCGCTCTATTGGATACTTTAGAATTACCAGTCTTAGTTCAAGCTATTGTGGGGGGTAATACTCGTGTCTTGGCCAAAACTCCTGGGGTGGGGGCGAAAACAGCAGAACGTATTGCTTTAGAATTGAGAAATAAATTAGCTGAGTGGCGACAGGATGCTGGTTTGACGACTTCAGTACCAGTGGGAGTTCTGCCTGCTATTCAAGAAGAAGTGGAAATGACTTTGTTAGCTTTAGGATATACTGGCTCGGAGGTAATGCAGGCATTGCAAGGTATTAGTCAAGATGCTAATATGTCTAAAAATCAAAACCCAGAAGATTGGATTAGAGAAGCAATTAGTTGGTTAAGTCGCTCGGCTTAATAAAGCTAGAAGTCAGAAGTCAGAAGTCAGAAGCCAGAAGTGTAGTAGTTTAACTTAAAATAAAAGTGAGACGCTTTTGCCTCGAGAACTCTCTCATAGCAAGAAAGCTTTGTCTCAATCTAAAGTTAAATTAGTATAGCAATGAGCGCTGGTATATTTACAAATTGTAGTATAGGCCAAGCAGCTCAAAGTCTTATATTCTCGGCAATTTATTCCCCCTGTTCCCTGTTCCCTATTCCCTGTTCCCTGCGCTATATATGGTAATCCTAAAAAGCAGTAATATTTTTGCCACGAATAAAATAGGATTGTTATAGTTTTTGTAACCGGGATTTTCAGCAATTCTCCAAAAACATTTTTGCTTAACAAAGTCGGAGCTGCGCAACCTAAATTACTTTAGTAAAAAATCTCAGCAAGGGAGCAAGATACTTCAACTTCTTCCTTGACCAGGATAATTATAAATGTACTACTCCGAGTTTGAGTCATTTTTAACCTTTTAATTTATTTACCCGAACTCCTATCTGAGTTTGAACTAATTTTCGCTATTAAACTTATTAAATTACCCACAGTAGAATTTAAAGGTAATATTAAAGTCCCCAAATAAAATTATTTACCAAATATGATTAGGTGTAATACTAAATATATTCAATAATTCAGTTTTGCCAAATCTATAATTAATTTTGTCTACCTGCTGACTATTCTGATATCTAAACTTTTCCAGAAATTAAATTCCAATTAATCTATTTCTCAAAAATAATATATATGATATAATCAACGATTGTGACAATTATAGAGAAAGATTAGTAGAAATTAAATATATGCCTCTCAAACAAGAACGCAAACAAGAAATTATTGGTGAATACCAAACCCATGAAACAGATACAGGTTCAGCAGATGTCCAAGTAGCAATGCTGACTGCCAGAATCAGCCAATTAAGTAACCATTTAAAAAGTAATAAACAAGATTATTCTTCCCAGAGAGGACTATTAAAATTGATTGGCAGACGCAAACGTTTGCTAGCATATATCCAGAAACAAAGCCAAGAACGTTATAAAACATTAATTAGTCGCCTTGGTATTAGAGGTTAGAGGTAGAATCTGAAATTATGCCCTCAGAATCATCACGTCAACGTTTGCCTTTTGAACCAGGTAAAAATCGTAAAAAACAAGAAAAAAAATCATCTTCTTCTCACAACCCAAAGGTGAATAATGAAGAAAAACCCATTACTGCCAATAAATCAAAATATAGTAGTAATCAGAAACGTAAAATAGACAAAAGTGAAAATACTATTCCTGATGTAGTTAGTCGGAGAATGGTGAGTCGGATGGTATTAATGTCTGGCATACCTCTACTCCTGGCACTATTAACTTTTGTGATTAGTTACTTTATTATTACTAACGAGATATTTATATTACCAAACCAAGCTGTTTTATTAGTAAGCATGGGCTTTTTTGGTTTAAGTGTAGTTGGCTTAAGTTATGGTATTTTTTCTACCTCTTGGGATGAAGAGCAAAAAGGTAGTTTATTAGGTTTGCAAGAATTTAAAACTAACTTTCAAAGAATGAGAAATGCTTGGCAAGAAGCTAAATCAAAAAACTAATTTTCATCTAAAATTTATTAATTAAATAGATGAAATAAACTTATCTCTCAACCAGGACAATTATCTATGACGAGGTTGCAGAGATAAAATTCTTATATCCACAGGGCAGACTTAACTTTGTCAACTTTATATTGGATTTATTAAGAAATCACCTTAACCCTACTATTACAAGTTATGGTCAATATAACCGTAACTGAACTAGCACTTAATTAACTGTAAAAGTAAAGATGATTATAGTAACAAAAGTTGGTTCTCCAGAAACCGAAATAGACAACATATGTCAGGAACTCAAAACTAATTGGGGTCTAAGTCCAGAAAAAATTGTTGGTCGCTACAAAGTTGTAATTGGTTTAGTGGGCGATACTGCCGACATTGATCCATTGCAACTACAGGAAATGAGTCCCTATATCGAAGAAGTATTGCGGGTAGAACGTCCATACAAGCGGGCAAGTTTAGAGTTTCGCCATGGAGAAGCTAGTGAAGTAATTGTATCTACTCCCAACGGACCTGTAGGATTTGGCCTTCATCATCCTTTAGTTATAGTTGCTGGACCTTGTTCTGTAGAGAATGAGGAGATGATTATCGAAACAGCTCAACGGGTAAAAGCTGCTGGAGCAAAATTCCTCCGTGGAGGAGCTTATAAACCTCGTACTTCTCCTTATGCTTTTCAAGGACATGGTGAGAGTGCATTAGATTTATTAGCAGCGGCCAAAGAAAAAACAGGGTTGGGCATTATTACAGAATTAATGGATGCTGCAGACTTGCCTAAGTTAGTTGAAGTAGCAGATGTCTTGCAAATTGGCGCTCGTAATATGCAAAACTTCTCACTATTGAAGAAAGTAGGGGCACAAGATAAGCCTGTACTTTTGAAAAGGGGAATGGCTGCAACTATTGAAGACTGGTTAATGGCTGCAGAATATATTTTAGCAGCAGGAAACCCGAATGTAATTCTTTGTGAACGAGGTATTAGGACATTTGACCGTCAGTATGCTCGTAATACTTTGGACTTATCTGCTATCCCAGTGTTGCGATCGCTGACTCATTTACCAATTATGATTGACCCTAGTCATGGTACAGGACGTTCTGAATATGTCCCAACAATGGCAATGGCAGCTATTGCAGCAGGGACTGATTCTTTAATGATTGAAGTCCACCCGAATCCCTCTAAAGCTCTCTCTGACGGCCCACAATCTCTAACTCCTGATAGATTTGATAAGTTAGTAGAGGAAATGGCAGTAATTGGAAAGGCTGTTAATCGTTGGCCACAGCCAGAACCAGTGCTTGTATAACTTTTAGATTAATACCTTTAAAGCTGGTTAATTCTCTGTTTAATTAAAGTCAAGAATTAATCAGCTTTTAATTATGGATTGCTGATTAAATCTAATACCATTTTGAAAAAAGAATGTTACGAGTAGTCAGGGCTATAAAAATATTTTAAATAAGATGTCCTTTTGACAAAAAAAGATGATTGACGGCCTAAAAATGGTATTGAAGCAATTTATTCTGAGTCCTGAGTCCTGAGTCTTGAGTCCTGAGTCCTGAGTCCTGACTCCTGACTCCTAAAAACTCTCCTAGCTATTTCTAGCAAACATTTATCAAATTGGTATAAAAGTATTTATATATATTTATATCCCACCTTCCCCACGTCAATTTGTAACATTAAAAGTAGTAGAAAAATCAGTAGCTTGTTCATTAATTGATAATGGATAATTGATAATTACAAGATGGTTTTAACCGTTACGGAATTGAAGATCGGGAAA
>JBFRWR010000324.1:0-8830 GCA_051439685.1 Trichodesmium sp. | reverse complement strand
TACCCAGTAAAAAATTGCATCTAAAGTTATACAGAAAATAATGGCAGTTGCTATGGCTAAGACTATCCGAAAACTATGATTTGTGTAACGACTTGGTAAATGTAACTTGAATAATAAAAGATGAGCTTTTACAAATAAAATGACACCAGCTAACAGGATTTGGGGTAACAATTTAATGTTAGGATTTATTTGCTTAACCAAAGGTAATTGTCTGAGGAAATTTATTACATTCTCAAGGTTATGGCTTTTTCCTTCTTGATTTTTCCTTCTTAGTTCTTCCTTGTTGTTAATCTTAGAAATTATTTGCTTAACCAAAGGTAATTGTCTAGGAAAATTTATTCCATTATCAAGGTTATGGATTTTCACTTCTTCCTTCTTCCTTTCTCCTTCTTCCTTCTGAAAGAGTAATTGTCTGAGGAAATTTATTCCATTATCAAGGTTATGGATTTTCCCTTCTTCCTTCTTCCTTCTTCCTTCTTCCTTTTTTAAAAGTATTGGCAAGAATAATCCAACTATTAATATATGAGGGAGAAATAATTGTTTAGGTAAAATTCCACTACGACCGCCAAAAATGAAAAAATCCCAGGAATTTTGCAAGAAAAAAACACTTCTACCAGCTTCACCAAATTCTGGCAAAACTTTTGCTTGAGATGCTGTAATTACAGGTGCATAATTACTAGAATTTAAAGCATAAAATAAAATTACCAGTAAACTTACTCCTAAACCTAATCTACTAAATATGTAATCTAGTCGATTTTTGTTCAGACAAAACCTCCCTTTTTCCCAGTCTAAAAATCTGATAATTAAAATCAAAGCAGTCAGGATAACGTATTGTGGATAAAATAATCCGAGGAGAAAGATAGCTACTAAAAAAGGAAGTAATGATTTTCGCAATAAATAGTATAAAACTGCCAGAAATAAAGGATATAAAAAAGCCCTTGGTGTACCAGAAGCTATGTCATCTTGAAGCCAGAGATTTTGACTTAATAATACTGAGGCAATAAAACCAGCAAAAGGTATTGACAATATCTCAAAACAAATTCCAAAACAATAGGCAGCAGTTACCAAACTTAAACCCAAAGGTAATAATTTATTTAGGAATATTGGATCTATTCCTACTTGGGCAAATAACCAATAAAAAGTTTTATAACCCCAGGGTGCGACGGATTGAAAATAATCGGCAATTAAGTCATTGGGAAATAATTCTGGGTCTAAAAAACGGCGCATCCAAAAAACGTGCTGTCTTGCATCATCCTGTACTATATATTCTCCACTAAAAGCTTCTTTAAGTGCTAGTAAACTATAGATTGTTGTGAAAGTTAAACTGAGAATTAGCCAGAATATTTTTTGATTGAGTTTTGGAGTATTTGATGGGATTAAAATTTGTTTGATATTTTCGATATACATTATTTTGTAGTAACATTTGAGATTCTTGAGTTATAGCCTACTTAAACCAGATTTTGACTATCTATGTTATAGTCAGTTTTGACAAACATCAACAAATCATTTTAGAGAAATTTGTATTTATGGAAAAGTTTAAAATAAATACTCAAGCAATTGAGAAATTTTGCTGGATAACTAATTATCTCTGTGTCAGTATGCTTTATCTGAAAGATAATGTGCTGCTCAAGCAGACCCTAAAATCAGAATATAGCTTATGAAACAATCAAAAATGTAGCCATAACCAACAGCTTGCTAAAAATTGATATATTAACAGAAAAATATGCAGAATTTTTAAAGCGGAACTACTAGACAAAACCTGATAGGTTCTGTTACAAAAAGAGAATGTCTCTTCTAGGGTAGGTCTGATAAATTACTACACTTAGGAACTCCATAACTATTGCTATGCAAAGATTATGGGAAGACAAAAAAGCTATTTTAATCTAAAATGATTTTTATTTTGTTGAATTTTATGCTATTTAAGATTTTAGAGAGGCATACTACTAATTTTTTATAACCAGTCTAGGAGAAGCAAAAGAATTAAACATTTACCGAAAAATAGTGGTCTAAAGCTCCCCTTTTAAGTGGATAAAAAAAGAGAATATTCCTGATTTAAAGCCTTTTTATTGCAGAGGTACTGATAACTAATAACTGATAACTGATAACTGAAATAACCCTGATCAAAATGACTACAATACTATTTTGGGATATTGACGGAACATTATTAACCACCGGAAGAGCAGGTATCTTTGCTCTAGAAGATGCTGCTAGAGACATAACTGGTAAAGAGATAGATTTATCTGAACTCAATACAGCAGGAGCAACAGATAGATTATTAGCAGGTCAAATTTTAGAATTAGGAGGTATGACTCCTGATGATGAAAAAATAGACCAACTATTACAAATTTATGGTGAATATCTACCCCAAAGTCTCACTAGAAAACAAGGGAAAATATTAGAGGGAGTCAAAGAAATTCTTTCTCACTTACACCCCCACCGTAATGATGTAATTTCTCTATTACTAACAGGAAATACCTCTGTCGGAGCAAAAGCAAAACTCACTCATTATGGTTTAGATAATTATTTTAATTTTACCCAGGGCGGATTTTCAGACCAATTAGCAGATAGAAAAGCGATCGCCCGTCAAGCGTTAAATATAGCCCAAGAATTAGTAGGAGAAATTAACTTAGAAAAAGTTTATGTAATTGGAGATACGCCCCATGATATAAGTTGTTGTCAAGCTATTAACGCTAAGTCCATTGCCGTTGCTACTGGTTCCTATAAATTGGAGGAGTTACAAAAACATAATCCTTGGTGGGCTATACCTTCTTTACCAACACCGGATTTTTTTACTAATAAAATAGGTTTAGGAAATCCTTAAAACTTGCCTTTTTTCCAGTATAAAAAGTCATAATTATGAAACAGAAACTCAGACCTCAACTCATATCATACAAATATACATAAGACCCAGGCTTTTCAAAAGTATCTATTCTGAGACCAATTTCATTCAGATAATAATTTAAAAATCTTCTTTCTGCTGGAATATGAGTATGGGAAAATAATAACCATACTCTTTTATTTCCCCGGAGTTTATCTAAATCTTTTTCATATCTTGTCATCTCAGTAATTGATAATTCTTGACCATCATATTTATCTAAATCATCCACACCAATAATATACTCACCTTCCTGATAACCATATTTTTCTGCATAATACTGAAACTGATATATTCCTCGTTGATAAACATACAAAATATCTCCTGGTTGTTTATGTTTTTTGATATAACTCAACACAGGTTTAATATCTGAATAATTTAGAGGTTCTTCTATCAAGTCAATAGCTTTGGCTAAAGGTTGCCTGAGTAATAAGATAATCAAGAAAATACTAATAATTTTGATTGGTCGAGATTTCGATTTTTTCAAAATAAAACTTCCACCTTCTGCGATGATAAAAATTACAAATGGTGTGAGAAATAAAACCAAACGACTCCGAAACGGGTATTGATGTAAAAAGGATGCTAAAAAAGTCATAAATAATGGAGAAAGTAAGAGCAACAAAATTTTTTTCCTGCTTAACCAACAAGAAATACAACCTACTAAAAAAGCCACAATAGCTAACCCATCAACCCATTTACTAAACCCTAAAGGTTTATAGAAAAATTTCCCAAAAGCATCCAGCATCCAAATAATATCAAACGGGGAATTTGGAAAACCATCTCCCCAAGAAGTTGTTAAAGTTTCATTGCCAGTTAAATTTCTCAAAGATACAAAATAAAAGATGAAAAAACTTAAAACCCAAGCTGAGTAAATAAGTAATAATTTTTTGACTTTACTCAGGTATTTCTGCCAAAAATTAATTAGTAAAGCACTACTGCCAAGACTTGCCAAAATAAAGATAGAAGGATGAGAAAACCAAATAGCAGTTGCTCCCACCAAAGAATATTTAATTATCTGACCTCCATTGAATTTTTGTTGCAATAAAGGAAGTAATAATAGATATAAAAGGAGAGCGATCGCCACATCACTAGAATATTGTTTTACTTCTGCTGAGTAATATACTAAAAATGGCAAACTAGCAAATAAAGCCAAACTGATAATAACAGCAGATTTAGGAATCAGTCTTTTGCCTAATTCATAAAATAAAAACAATGACCCGATACCACAAATAAAAGGAAACAAGCGCAAAGCATACTCATTATTACCTAATATCTGAACTGCTAATTTTTCCACCATTAAAAAACCTATTGGCGCACCTTGGTCATAATCCAAAGGTTGGAGTAATTCTAAGTAAGAACGATTAACAATATTGAGAGCTAAAACCGCTTCATCTGCCCATAGAGAACGATTATCTAAATATTGAATTAACCTCATAGCTACCCCAAAAGCAATAATCAAATAAGGTAGTATTGATGTGTCAAATAAAAACTTTAAATCTGGTAAATATAACTTTTTATTTTTCATAATTTATATCATTAAATATAGGTAAGAAACGAAAATTATCCTCTTTGTTTGTAGTAGAGTTTTAGCCCGAACTATAGATAGTGCTGAAGCCATACTAAGAACTCTATCAACTAAAATACAGAAACCGGGTTTGTATTAAATTTATCACTAAAATTTACCGAAAAATTAAGGTATAAAGCCTCTCCATTTATAGAGAAAAAAGCGGTCGTTTTGGCTCTGAGCCGAAACGCCATATCCAATCGACCAAGAGAAGAAAAAAATCTTTTTCGGCAATCCTCTTATTTATAATAGGGGGTAATTATTAATTACTAATTATTAATTATTAATTTTTGAATCCCCTACTCCCTGCTCCCTAATTAAATATTTCCCAAAAAATGGCAAACCAGCAATTGCTGGTAATAAATAACGGGATGTACAAAGTAATCCTAAAGCAGCTCCAACTTCTTGAGGAAAATAAGGTTTATAAAACATAATAAAAGCAGCATCACGAGTACCAACTCCTGCAAAAGTTAAAGGTAATAATCCAGCTAAAATTGCTAGAGAAGATAATGCTAAACTTTCAATAAATGGTGCTGAAGCATTTAACGCTAAAGTAAAAAACCAGATTTGTGATAAATGCCCAAACCAGATAAATATAG
This sequence comes from Trichodesmium sp., assembly GCA_051439685.1. Taxonomy (GTDB): domain Bacteria; phylum Cyanobacteriota; class Cyanobacteriia; order Cyanobacteriales; family Microcoleaceae; genus Trichodesmium. The sequence continues at coordinate 3,792 of JBFRWR010000324.1, read as the reverse complement.
AGGTAACAGCAAATTTTGTTAATTGTAGTTTGTCGTGCCAAAAATATCTGTGCATTTCTATCCACGATTTTTCTAAACTATCAATTTTTAAACTGATTTTTTTAGGGGCGATTTTCCGGGAAACCTCAAAAAATATTCTGGCAAATTTCCGAGATGATAATAATAATAAACAGATGATTAAACCTGATGCAACTCCAGCAGTCATCATCCAAAATAATAAGTCTTTTTCTGGATAAACAATTAAACCAAAAACACACCAAATTAACAAAGAAACTAAATCGCAAGCTTTTTCAAAAATGACTAGAGATAAAGATAAAGTTCCTTCTAAATGCCCCCTTTGTTTCATAAAATAAGCTTTAGCAATATCTCCCATTTTTGAAGGCAATATCATGTTTAAGACACTGGCAGATAATATTAATTCGTTTGCTTCTCTAAAATTCAAATAAGATGATGATTTTATACCCTTTTTAGGCATTAACTGTTGTAATCTCCAAGCAGTTAACATTGTCAATGGAATTATCATACTTACGCTGATTATCATCCATAAAGGGTTAGAATTTTGAAATACTTTTATTAGTCCAGCAAAATCAATTTTCCAGTAGATAACGACGAGGATTAATAAACTGATAATTATAGAGATTATTCGTTTCATTTATTTATTAAAAGTTTGTACTTGTTCCTTTATTGAATTTAATAATTTATCAAAAGTAATTTATTATTATTCTATTTTTGCCCTAAATTTTTGATGTGCTGAAAAAAAAACATCAACCTTTTTAATTTATACTAAAATTTCTTGATTATCCGGTAAATTTACTTCTTATAATAACTCGATAATTTTTCCTTTTTTAATTCGTTTTACAAACATAAAGTTAACTTCTTAAATATACAGGATATTTGATTTTAGCTTGGTACAAAATTACAGGCAAGATGCCTTACAGAATTTTATCATTTTAAATATACAGCAAGTTCTGATTCAATTAGAACACTTATGGCGGTTTTCATTTCAGTATAAGAATGTAGGGACGTTCCATGGAACGTCCCTACAAGGTTGTGGTTATAATCATGTGGTTTTTCAATCTGAAAAACGCTGTATGCTGTATTAATGATAAATAAAAATAGATTTAGAGGCAAGGTTTTGGAAGAAATTATTTGTGTTGGGTTTTTCCGTTGGAAATGCTTTCTTTCGGAATGCTTCGCAAACGCAAACGTTACCTCAACCCAACCTACAAATACTATGGAAAGTATCTGTAAATATCTTTTCTGTGAAGTATCCTTACGAAAGACACTACACCATCATTAACTTTAATGCCTAATCGGTAATCTCCTACTCTAATACGGTAGTAGTTTTCCTCACCTTTTAGTTTTTTGATATTTCTAACTTCAGTTAATTTTTCTGCTTGTTCAACTTCTAGAATAATTTCTTTGATTTTTGTCAATAAATCAGCATCAATAATTTTGAGCAAATCTTTTTAAAAGCTCTTTTTAAACTCAATATTCATATTTTTTTATTCAGGATTTAAAATATTCGTTCTCGGCTGACTGGTTCGGTATTTTCTCCTTCTTGAATAGCATTTTTTATCAAGATATCTTCTAAATTTTCTGCTAATATTTCTGAGAATTCTTCTTTTTGTTCTTGGATTAATTCAATAATTGCTACTTTGAGTAAGTCTTTGATTTTAGTGTCGTCTATAGTAATTTCAGACATAGTTTTTGTGAGATAATTAGTTGTTTAAATTATAGCACTTACAGGTTTTTTATTTCATTAGAACAAAGTAGGGGCGATTTCCTGCGGAATGCTACGCAAACGTGAATCGCCCCTAGAGGGTTTTGGTTATAACGATGTGGTTTATTAAGGGTGAAAAACGCTGTATGACTGATAGATAAAAATAGATTTATAAACAAGGTTTTGGAATAAATTATTTGTGTTGGGTTTCGTTACTTTAACCCAACCTACAATAACTTTAATGAATTAACGCACATTTCTCAAGAAATGATAACGATCGGGTCTTTTAACTCCACAAATATTACTACCTTTTTGTGCGCTCCAGTAGAAATCTAGATATGTTCTATTATCCCTACTGTCTTTAGCCATTTGTAAAAATTCAGGTCTGTCGAGACCATGAGCAGGATAAGTAGAGTAAATAACGAAAGTGCTTGGTTCTCTACCAGTTTTGTCATCGTATACTTTAACAACAGCTAGGTCGTGGCCTTTCAAAACACCATAGTTTTCTGTACAAGAATAGATTTCAAGCACTCTTCCTCGGATAGGGCCGCCTTGAGCATTAGTAGAAGTTGCTGATAAGAAAGTTGCCCCAGACATAGCAGCAAAAGTTAAAGTTAGAGAACGAACCCAATTTCTTTTTATTGAATTAACAAATAAACTCTGTAATTGCATAATTAATTTTGACATTTTACTACCTTAATTTGTTGACTCTTTTTGCCCTATAATTAAGCATCTAAACGCAATTCTAATTCACTCATTTTCATCTCACAAGTCGGAAGAGGGCGGATAAAGACGGGGTTTTTGTTAAAAAAATCTAAAAAAGACGGATAAAGAAGGATTTTAGCGGATAGGATTTTAAGAAAACTTAACTGAAAAAAAATGGACTGGCAAACAGTTTTAAATTCAATTGATGAGTTGGTCTTTCAGCAAACTGGTAAACACCTAAGTAATCTGCAAATGGGAATTTTAAAGGGTGTTTTGAACAAGGAAAAATACAGGGATATTGCAGAAGAATATAAATGTTCTAATGGTCATGTCAAGGATGAAGGATACGAACTCTGGCAACTTTTATCAGAGATTTTTGGGGAGAGGTTAAATAAGTCAAATTTTGCCGCTACAGTAGAACGTTTAGGAATGGCAAATATAATAGTAAATAATGTTCATGTTGATAATATTAATCTCTGCGATAACCCTGAAACAACTGAATTAAAAAATAGGGATTTTGTAAATACTAAAGATGATAACAATACAACCTCTTGCCAACCGATTGTTGAAAATGTTTTGCATACAAATAAATTAAACACAGTCTCTAAATTAATCAAACTCGGTTTAACCGCAAAACAAATTGCTGAAGCACTAGATTTACCATTAAATGAAGTACAAGAATTAATAGAATAAATAGGATTGCTATATAAAATAAAATCTGGTATTATCTGTCTTATTCATTATTAAAAATAAATATAGTCTATATCGTATTTTGCCCTAAAATTTTTGAAAATTAAGATTTATTTTATGTTAATTAATGATATTTATAGACAAAAAAGAAAGTTGTTTATCGGTTTAGTCAAAAAACGAGTAAAATTTGGTAGTGGTAGTAGTTTAGAATTTTTGAAAAAACGTACTTGGACTTATCCTGTGAGTAATCTAAAGTTAATCATAAAACAAGCACCTTTTGTTGTAGTTGGCGGTGTAGCAACAAGACTATATATGCCAGAAAGAATGACATTAGATATTGATATCTTAGTTAAAGTTGAAGACCGTAGTTTAATTTACCAAGATTTAGAAAATTCTCATAGTCAAAAAATAGGTGATTTAAGCATCGGTGGTAGTCAATGGAAATTACCAGATAATACTTCTTTAGATGTTTTAGAAGGAAAAGATAATTGGGTAGAAGAAGCGATCGCTAATCCTAATTATGCTCCTGATGGTTTACCAATTATTGCCTTACCATATTTAATTTTAATGAAACTATCAGCTAGTCGAACTCAAGATTTAGCAGATATTAGTCGGATGTTAGGTTTAGCTCAAGAAAAAGAATTAGATCAAGTTAGAGAAGTTATTAAAATTTA
>JBFRWR010000323.1:0-3458 GCA_051439685.1 Trichodesmium sp. | reverse complement strand
TTTGAATCCCTATTTTATTTAATAAATTACCAATGGCGATCGCCTCTTCCCAAACAAAGAATGGGTCTTCTCCACCTTGAATAATTAAATCTCCATTTAATACGCCATTTTCTATTGTTCCTGTTGTACCAATTAAGGTGATAAATTGATGGTCTGGTTTGAAAGTTTCTAGGGCGACTAAAGAAGTTGCTACTTTAGTAATTGAAGCTGCTGGTAAAGGAATTGTACCTTGATGATTTGCTAATAAAGTATCATTTGATTGTATCCAAATACCTTGATTTTGTTCAGAAAATCCTTGACTAGCTAATCTGTTTAAATATGTTTTTATCTCAGCAGAAGCTATGGATTCTGAATTATCTGGAGGTACTGTTAAGGGTTTTTCAAGGATTTCAATTGATGGTTGTGGGGAAGGGGTAGTTTCAGGAGTGGGAGATGTTATTTCTGGTTCAGAAGATTTACATCCAGTTAGATATAAGGCAATACAGAGAGTAGTTATATAAAGTTGTTTTGGCATTAGTTTCATTTTGAATTTTCCTGCTTAAAATTTATATATTATAGCTTGATTATTCAATTGAGTAAATGTAGGTTGGGTTGAAAAATAAATCGGAAAAGATATCTGAGGGGTTTTACTACTTCTAATGTTAGACACCAATAAATAGGAAGTAGTCGGAAATTTTTGGGGTTTCTGGGAAGAGAGAGACAAGAGTTTTTTACTACTTCTAATGTTAGGCACCAGCTAATAGAAATTTATCAGAAATTTTTCTGGTTTCTGGGAAAAGAGAGACAAGAGTCTTTTTCTACTTCTAATGTTAGGCACCAGCTAATAGAAAGTTATCAGAAATTTTCTGGTTTCTGGGAAAAGAGAGACAAGAGTCTTTTACCACTTCTAATGTTAGGCACCAGCTAATAGAAAGTTATCAGAAATTTTTCTGGTTTCTGGGAAAAGAGAGACAAGAGTCTTTTACTACTTCTAATGTTAAACACCAATAAATAGAATTAATGAAACTTGATATTCGCAGTCAAAGAACATTAATCCGATAATTTTCTAGCTTATAATCTTGCAGTTATTTGATTTATATCTACGTCTGTCAGAAAACATCTGACTTAATTCTTTGACAAAAATTACCAGTATTTTTTTGATCAAAACTTACATATATTTTCTGGTAAGATGAAGATAATAAATTGTCAATTAAACTAGAAAAAATTACCTGATTCTGATTAAATATAAATAGTTTTTGTTAATATGTACAAAAAAATCTAAAATCTAATATTAATATGAATAATAAAACAGGGCAAACAACAATTTTAAGTAGCAGTCCCTATATAGAATTAAATAACCAAGACCAAACTATTACATTCCAACTGACACAAGACCATCATATACTAGGACGCGATCGCATCCGTGCTGACCTCCTTGTTCCTTCAACTTGGTTAGTCATTTCCAGTTACCACGCAACCATCCGCAAAGTTGACGATCGCTACTATATTTATGATGGTGATGGTCATCGTGCTAGCACTAATGGCTTATTTCTTGACCGCACTCGTATTACTCCCTCTGAAGGTCATTTGCTACAAAATGGCATGGAAATTAAAATTGGTCTCGACCCTCAAAACCAAATCCTGCTAAGATATCTTGAGCCAAATAATCCTGTGACTGCGATATCTTTGCCAAAAACTCGCTCAATATCTTTGCAAGATAGATCGGTATTACTAGGTCGCGATCCAGAAGCAACTTTAGAATTGGATGCTCCTATTGTTTCCCGTCGTCACGCCATTATTGAACCCAATGGTCAAGGTAACTATGTTTTACGAGACTATAGCACTAATGGGGTGTTTGTCAATGGAGTGCGAGTCAAAAAAACTATTGTTGTGACTGACGGAGCGGTAATCAAAATCGGACCTTTTACTCTGCTACGACGTGGCGATCGCTTGGAAATTTTTGACCCCGGAAACCAAATTCGTCTGGATGCTGATCGCTTATATAAAATAGTCAGAGACAAACGCGGAAAAACGCGAGTGTTATTGAATGATATATCCTTTGCGATCGAACCAGGGCAGTTTGTTGCTTTAGTGGGAGGAAGTGGTACTGGGAAGTCTACGTTGATGCGAACATTATTAGGAATAGAGTCTACAACTAAAGGCAAAGTTTATATTAATGGTGAAGATTTAAGGAATAATTTTAATATTTATCGGACTCAAATTGGTTATGTTCCTCAAGATGATATTATTCATCAACAATTAACAGTATCGGAAGTCTTAAGTTATGCTGCAAAATTGCGATTATCTGCTGATATTAATGTTAATCAAGTAGTGGAAAAAACTCTCGCTCAAATAGATATGATAGAGAAAAAAGATGTATTGGTTAATCAGTTAAGTGGAGGTCAAAGAAAAAGGGTAAGTATTGGGGTAGAACTATTAGCCGATCCGAAATTATTTTTCTTAGATGAACCGACATCTGGACTCGACCCAGGATTAGACAAAAAAATGATGAAGCTATTAAGAAAATTGGCAAATCAAGGACGAACAATTATCTTAGTTACTCATGCCACAGCTAATATTAGAATTTGCGATAGGGTGGTCTTTTTAGGTAGAGGTGGGCGGTTATGTTATTTTGGTTCTTCTAGGGAAGCTCTAAATTTTTTCTCTGTAAATACTGGTGACTTTGCTGATATTTATAATGAACTAGAAACCAGTGATGAAAATATCAATGAATGGGTAAATAATTTTCGGCAATCAGAATATTATCGGCATTATATTTCCAATCATTTAAGTATTGATAATTTAAAACCTCCTACTAATTTACCGCCCAAAAGACAACCAGCTTCTTTTTGGCAACAACTATTTATTTTAATCGAACGATATTTGAAATTGATTTTCCGCGACCCGATAAATTTAGGTTTGGCTTTATTAACTGCTCCTATTGGGATTGGTTTAATTTTATTTGCCGTTAGAGACAAAAATCCACTTATTGGCGACCCCGAACCTACTTTAGCTCCTTTAGCTTTGCGAGTATTATTTGTATTTACTTGTGCTTGTTTATGGGTTGGTTTAGGAAGTTCTTTACAAGAAATAGTCAAAGAATCAGCTATTTATATTCGGGAAAGATTAGTGAATTTAGGATTATTTGCTTATCTAAGTTCAAAAGTAATAGTTTTAGGATTATTAGCAGTTTTCCAAACTTTATTAATAGTAGGGGTAATTATCTTTGGATTTGAAAGTCCTCAGCCTGAATTAATTGCATGGGAAATAGGAGTTAGTATTACTACTTTTTTAACTTTAATAAGTTGTATTAGTTTGGGATTAATGATTTCCTCAATTGTTAAAAATGCTTCTCAAGCTAATAGTGCTTTACCTTTAATATTGTTACCTCAGATTATTTTTTCTGGTGTTTTATTTGAAATGACAGGTATAGCTAGTAAATTTTCTTGGGTAATGTTAAGTCGTTGGTCTGTAGCTGC
>JBFRWR010000322.1:0-5432 GCA_051439685.1 Trichodesmium sp. | reverse complement strand
ACCCTTGTGGGAGGGTGGGGAGTGTGGGGAGGGTGGGGAGTGTGGGGAGTAAGAATTTTGTCTACAGCTTTCAAAAAAGTATATTGAAAACTACACTTTTTCTCATAAAAAAGCCGACTCAAGACATCAACACAACTTGTATACTTTGTCAAGTTTTATGTTAAGAAAGATGTTTATAAAGCATAGCTATTCCATGGAGGTACTGATAGGGTAGCTCCGACCTTAGGAGGCTAACTGATAACTGATAACTGATAACTGATAACTGATAACTGATAAAAGATATGCCTAGAAATCCTGATGAATTTGCTATACACCTATTATTAGAAGGTGGCGCTCGTGAAGAAGTACGTTTTCTTACTTTAAAAGATTTTCAAACTTGGTACAGCGGGGTTGTAGTTCCGAAGCACGACTCTCAAGAGTTTGTGAATGTACCGATTAAGACTATTCAAGGAGAATATATGGTGGTTCGCCCTTCTGCTATAATTGCTATTCGGGTTGAACCTATATTTAATTCTAGTGTGGAAAGATATTAAATGAACTCTCTGGTCTTAGGTATTGATATAGGGGGAACATCTATTAAACTAGGACTTTTTAGCAAAGATGGAGTTTGTCATAAATCTTTAACTGTATCAACTCCTCAACCTGCTACCCCCAAAGCAGTTATTGACGTAATAGAAGAAACAATATCTGTTCTGAGAAAAGAATCTCAAATAGACAACTTAGAAACTATCCAAGGAATAGGTATTGGAGTCCCTGGTCCTGTTGATGCTGAAGGTAAAATCTCTATAATAGCAATAAACTTGGTTGATTGGCAAGAGATTTATCTAGCCAAATTGTTGGAGGAAAAGACTGGTTTACCAGTAGTCATTGCTAATGATGCTAATTGTGCTGGTTTAGGAGAAGCTTGGCTAGGAGCGGGTAGTCAGTTTAAAAATATGATTATGCTGACCCTGGGTACGGGTGTTGGAGGAGCAATCATTCTAGATGGTCAATTATTTGTTGGTCATTTAGGGGCAGCAGGAGAGTTAGGGTTAATTACTTTAAATCCTGATGGCCCTGATTGTAATAGTGGAAATAATGGTTCCTTGGAACAATATATTTCTGTTCAAGCAGTTCGTCGAGATACTGGAAAAGACCCTTTAGAGTTAGCTAACTTGGCTGTAGATGGAGATAAATTTGCTTTAGAATTTTGGCAAAATTACGGACGACTTTTAGGAGCGGGGTTAGCAAGTTTAATTTATATTTTAACTCCTGAAGCAGTAATTATTGGTGGTGGAATAAGTGCTGCTTCTGAGCTTTTTTTACCTATTGCTAAAGCCGAAATTGAGCGGAGAGTTCTTTTGAGTTCTGCTTTGGGGTTACAGTTATTAACTGCTAAATTAGGTAATCGAGCTGGTATTGTGGGTGCTGCTAAATTAGCTTTGAATAAATTTATGAATAGGGAGTAGGGAATAGGGAGTAGGGAATAGGGGGGAGTAATTGATAATTTATAGATAAAAATTGATTTTATTTTTCATTTTTGGAGAAGTCTATTTAATAGGAGCAAATAAGATATATCAAAGTTTCTTAGACAAAGAATACCCCGTTAATTTGTGGATCAATTCTAAGACTTTTTTGTAAGCTTCCGGGTCACTATTAGGATTAATAACAATATCTTTGGTACTATCTGGTAGCCAAAAAGTTATTCGACCATTTTTTTCCCATGCAAATGCACTAATGCAATTTAAATTAATAAACCATTCATGACGGTCATAAATAATTTTTATCCAGCATTGACCGTCATTATTAGCGTTATATCCTATAGATATCTTTTTTTTTATATACTCTAGAACTATTTGATAGTCATTTTGAGAATTTTGTTGATTTAATATAATTGGCTGACTGCTATTTGGCAACCAAAAAGTTATTCTCTTATTTGCCTGACAAGAAAAAGCAGTAATACTATCAAGGTCTATCAAGTATATACTTCTTTCATAATCTATTTTAATCCAGTAGGCCACATGACCCCCTAAAAGCTTTGATTTCTTGCATTTGCCCACATTGTGCAAGTTACCCTCAAAAATTGGTCAACAGTATTTATTTACCCTTGATATTATTAGTTAGTACCCAATGAAAAAGATTTTTTCTTTAATCATGGAGTTGCACTACTACTAAAACTTAGATCGAGGGTAACTATTATGGACTGATATTATCAATTCTGACAATCGTTAATTTTATACTTAGCTATTTAAAAAGTTAACATTTTATAGATGACCGATAAGTATTAGTCTACTTCAAGCTATTAAACTTAATAACAAATAATAAATCAAGATTCTGGAAAAAATCTTATTTTGTCTACTATTATTTTTATCAGAACTAAGAAAGAGAATTTGTACTAACTACATTTTCTTGAGTAGCTTCTACATTATTTACAGACAAATCATAACATTTTTCTAGTGCATAAGCTGCTTGAAAAAAGCTATGAAATAAAGGATGGGGAGTGCTAGGTCGAGATTGAAACTCTGGATGAAATTGAGTCGCAATAAAGAAAGGATGAGTTGGCATTTCAATAATCTCTACTAACCTACCATCAGGAGAAGACCCACTAATAACATATCCTGTTTCTAAGAATAAATTCCGGTAAGCATTATTAAATTCATATCTATGGCGATGACGTTCATAAATTACTTCTTGCTGATAAGTTTTAAACGCCAATGTATCAGTTTGCAGACGACAGGGATAAAGTCCGAGTCGCATCGTACCACCCAAGTCCACTACATCTTGTTGTTCTGGCAATAAATTAATTACTGGATTTGGTGTTTGAGGATCAAACTCTGCACTATGAGCTTTGTCCAATTTTGCTACATTGCGTGCCCATTCAATTACAGCACATTGCATTCCTAAACAAAGTCCCAAAAAAGGTATTTTATTCACCCTAGAATATTCCACAGTAGCTATTTTCCCATCAATACCTCTGACACCAAATCCCCCAGGTACAATAATCCCATTCACATCTTCCAAATAAGTCTTGGCTCCCTTAACCTCCACATCTTCAGCATTTACCCAACGCAAATCTAAGTCCACACCAACAGCGATCGCTGCATGACGCAATGCTTCTACTACTGACAGATAAGCATCACTCAATTGAATATATTTACCCACTATTGCAATTTCTACAGTAGTAGGTTTGGCCTTTTCAGTCTGTATCTTCTCCTGGTCTCGGTGATAAAGCCGATTAACTAAAGTTTCCCACTTACCAAGATTTGGTTGACGTTGCTCCATTTTTAATAATTCTAGAGCTTGCGCTGCCAGTCCCTCTGCCTCTAACATTAGAGGTACTTCATAAATACTTTGAGCATCCTGAGATGTGACAACTGATTCTACTGGGACATCACAAAACTCGGACATTTTTTCTTTTAAGTTTTTACTAAGTTGGCGATCGCATCGACAGACCAAAATATCTGGTTGAATACCAATGGACCGCAATTCTTTGACTGAGTGCTGAGTGGGCTTAGTTTTCATCTCTCCCGCAGAAGTAATCCAAGGCACTAATGTGACATGAATGTATAAAGCGTTACTTCTGCCTACATCTTTCCGAAATTGGCGAATTGCTTCTAAAAATGGCTGAGATTCGATGTCTCCTACTGTTCCTCCTATTTCGGTAATTACTACATCTGGATTAGCATTTCTAGCGACTCTATGTATTCTTTCTTTAATTTCATTGGTAATATGAGGGATAACCTGAACTGTCCCTCCTTGATAATCTCCTCGTCTTTCTTTGTTAATTACTGCCTGATAGATCGATCCTTGAGTGACGCTATTGAGACGGGACATGGAAGTATCTGTAAATCTTTCATAGTGGCCTAAGTCTAGATCTGTTTCGGCCCCATCTTCTGTGACAAATACTTCTCCATGTTGAAATGGACTCATTGTCCCTGGGTCTACATTTATATAAGGGTCTAGTTTGAGAATCGAAACAGAATAATTCCGTGATTTTAGCAGACGGCCTAAGCTGGCGGCAACAATTCCTTTACCGATACTTGAAACTACTCCACCAGTTATAAATACAAATTTAGTCATAAGTTCTTTTAAATCAGGAAAAAGAAAGTTAGCAAATCTACTACACTATTACACTAATTTATATATACAGCGCCCTGGTTATGAGGTACAAAACTTTAGGTTTGAGGTAACAGGGAACAGGGAACAGGGAATAGAAAAGAAGAAAAACAACTATACCTTATAAATAACGCGCGGAAACTGCTGTAAGTACCTACACAGAATTGATTACCTACTCTAATTCTCTGTCACCCTTGCAATAGGTTTCAATTTTGGAAACTGTCTAATTAATTTTGTATACCTGTTTATATTCTTCAATTAAGAAGGATTATTATCTATTAGATAAATTTACAATATATAGAAAAAGGTAGTCCTGTATAGTCCAGAAAAACTATAGTGCTAGATAAATCTCACCCAATAATTAATTCCAGAAAAACTATAGTGCTAGATTAAATCTCAGGTAAGATAAAGATTTAATTATTCTTGTTTTTAGAATAGATTGAAGAGATATAGCAATCCTAAATAGGTTGCAACAAATCAAAAAATAAACAAAAAAAGTGAACCTATTACCTGTTGTCTGTCCCCTGTTCCCTTTTCCCTAAAAGCAGTAATATTTTTATCGACAAATAAAATAGGATTGCTATAGGATTTTTCAAGTTACTGAGATACTGTTGTTTTTTTTCTTTTCTATTCCCTGTTTCTGAAATTACTACTTCCAACTCTTTACCTTCCTACTACCCTCCCTTATGTCTAGTCCCTAAAAACTTCAAGATATATACCTTATGCCAAATTCATATGAAGTTGCATAGAATAAAATTTTCATCATAAACTTTCGGTAAGTGGGAAACCACCGTCTTTTAAGCGGTGGATGGAAACGACTCGACGGATTAAAATCCGTCGTCAAAAAAATGTGTTATTAGTTAATAATAACTTAAAAAGTAGACTCTATGGTATGCATGGCCGGAGAGAGTAGTGGCAATTGGCACCGCCAAGTGGACTGAGTAGTGTATACGTACTACGGTACGGTACTGGCAATGTGGTTGTTTCGAGCAATGTGAAAATCGTGGTTTTAACCCGATAAAAAGCTCCTCTGAAGAATCCACGCGACTTTAGTCCGTGGAGTGTCAAAACCATCAAATAACTAGCACAAGTAATCTATTTTAACTTGCTTTTAATATAAACTAAACTGGCAGACTGCAATAGGCAAGTTTGGCCTAAGTCTAGAGTTGTAGCTTACAGCGGTTTTCATTTCGGTAAACCACAGTAGGGACGTTTTGCTGCGCAACATGGAAAGCGGAGCATTCCGGAACGGAAAACGCATTAGTTGTTATGCAACGTCCCTACAAGATGCAAGGTTATGGCGATGTGGTTCATCAATTTGAAAAGCGCTGTAATAC
>JBFRWR010000321.1:0-3889 GCA_051439685.1 Trichodesmium sp. | reverse complement strand
GTCAAAGTTCCCTGGTAAATCTGATAAATTATCTGGAGATTTCATAAATTCAATTAATGCTTGTCTACCTGCTAAATGTTCTATTACAGCTAATAATTGGAGTACCTGAAAATCTTCTGGTTTTTCTGCAAGTATCCGGTGACATATTTTTTCTGCTTCTACTAAATTATTTTGTTGATAATATTGATATGCAAGGTGAAAATTTGCTGGTAAATCTGATAAATTATCTGGAGATTTCATAAATTCAATTAATGCTTGTCTACCTGCTAAATGTTCTATTACAGCTAATAATTGGAGTACCTGAAAATCTTCTAGTTTTTCCTTAAGCATGAAACGACATATCTTTTCTGCTTCTACTAAATTATTTTGTTGATAATATTGATATGCTTGGTCAAAGTTCCCCGGTAAATCTGATAAATTATTCTGAGATTCTACAAATTCAATTAATGCTTGTTTTACCTCAATAAATACACTATCCCAATCTCCAATTTTTGGCTGTCTAAATAATCGCGCTGTCGGATACCAAGGACTATCATTTCTATCTAACATCCATCTCCAGTCAGGTACAAAAGGTAATAATATCCACACAGGTTTACCTAATGTTCCTGTTAAATGTGCAACTGCTGTATCAACAGTAATTACTAAGTCAAGTTGAGTAATAATTTCCGCCGTATCAGCAAAGTCATTTAACTGATTACTTAAATCTAATATAGATAATTTTTCTAATAATTGAATATCTACACCAGGGTCTTTTTGCAGACTATAAAAAGTTACTCCTGCTAGGTCTAAAATTGATTGAAAATCTATTAACTTACAAGAACGTTTCGTCGCAGTCGGACTATCCGGATTAGTCATCCAAACAATACCAACTTTCAAGGAATTTATCTCTGGAGATTCTAATTTTATCGACTGAATTTCAGGTATGTTTAATTTTTGAATTGCTGGAGGAATATTATCTAAAGTAGTGCCAAAAATACGAGGTAATTCTAACAATGGTGCATGAACATCAAAGCTGATAACATTTACTTCTTCTTCTTCTAGAATTTTCTGAATTCCAGGAATTTTTTCTAGCAATCTAGTTAAAGGTTTCTGACAAGCTAAAATTATTCGCCCTCCCTGTTTTTTAACTAATGGAAGATAACGAATAAACTGAATCGTGTCACCGTATCCTTGTTCGCCATGAAGTAGGATTATTTTACCTTCCAAATTCGAGCCATCCCACAGTTTTTCTGGCTGTATTAAAGATAGAGATTTGTCAGCTTCCCAACGCCAATGATATTTTTTGAATCCTAACTTTAAGTCTCCAAGAAGTAGCAAAACAAAGCTTAAATTCAGATGAGAAGTCGGAAATTCTGGCTCTAGTTCAATAGCTTTTTGATAGTAGGAAATACTTGCAGTGAAATTTCCTTGTTCTTGCAAAATAAATCCTAAATTATTGTATGTCTGAGCATAGTTTGGCTGTAGATTAATTGCTTGTTGATAGTAATTTCTGGCTTTGGATAAGTCTCCTTTGTTTTGCCAAGCAACACCTAAGTTAAAATTTGTTTGGGAATTACTAGGGTTAAGAAAAAGAGACTTTTCATAGTTAGCTATTGCTGATTCTATTTGCCCTTTTTGGAAAAAAATAAATCCCAAACTAGAATAATTACTAATATCATCGGGTGTCAGAGAAATAGCTTTTTGATAATAACCGATAGCTTCTTCTAAACAACCTTTATTTTTCAGTATTTCACCTAAACTAGAATAATTACGACTATCATCCGGTTCCAGAGAAATAGCTTTTTGATAATGAACAATCGCCTCCTCTAAACGACCTTCTTTTTTCAGGATTTCACCTAAACTAGAATAATTACGACTATCATCCGGTGTCAGAGAAATAGCTTTTTGGTAATGAGCTATAGCTTCATCTAAACGACCTTCTTTTTTCAGAATATTTCCTAAGTTTGAATAAGCTTCACTAAAGTTTTGCTCCAGATTAATAACCTGATGTAAAAGCTGAATAGCCATGTCATTTCTATCTGCTAAATGTTCTAGTACAGCTAATAAATGGAGTGTCTGAAAATCTTCTGGTTTTTCTGCAAGTATCTGACGACTTATGTTTTCTGCTTCTACTAAATTATTTTGTTGATAATGTTGATATGCAAGGTCAAAGTTTGCTCTTTTATCTGGTAAATTCTGCTGAGATTCCATAAATTCAATCAGTGCTTGTTTTACCTCTATAAATACACTATCCCAATCTCCTATTTTTGCCTGTCTAAATAATCGCGCACTTGGATACCAAGGACTATCATTTCTATCTAACATCCATCGCCAGTCTGGTACAAAAGGTAATAATATCCACACAGGTTTACCTAATGTTCCGGCTAAATGTGCGACTGCCGTATCAACAGTAATTACTAAGTCAAGTTGAGTAATAATTCCGGCGGTATCAGCAAAATCATTTAACTGACTACTTAAATCTAATATAGGCAATTTTTCTAATAACTGAATATCTACTCCAGGCTCTTTTTGCAGACTATAAAAAGTTAGTCCTGCTAGAGCTAAAAAAGAATCAAAATCAATTAATTTACAAGAACGTTTAGTTGCAGTTCGATTATTCGGATTTGTCTTCCAAACAAGACCAACTTTTAAGGAATTTCTCTCTGGAGATTCTAATTTTATCTGCGGAATTTCAGGTATGTTTAAATTCTGAATTGGTGGAGGAATATTATCTAAAGTAGTGCCAAAAATACGAGGTAATTCCAACAATGGTGCATGAACATCAAAACTGAGAAAATTTCCTTTTCTGTCTACACATTTCTCAATTTCAGGAATTTTTTCCAGCAATCTAATTAAAGGTTTCTGACAAGCTAAAATTATCTGCCCTCCCTGTTTCTTAACTAATGGAAGATAACGGATAAATTGAATTGTGTCGCCGTATCCTTGTTCAGTATGAAGCAGGATTATTTTACCTGCTAAATTAGACCCATCCCAAAGTTTTTCTGGCTGTATTAAAGATAGATGTTCTTCAGCTTGCCAACGCCAATGGTATTCTTGAAAACCTGATTTAAAATTTCCAACAAGTAGCAACGTTAAGCTTAAATTCAGATGAGCAGCAGGAAAATATGGCTCTATTTCAATAGCTTTTTGATAATAGGAAATACTTGCAGCGAAATTTCCTTCTTTTTTATAAATAAACCCTAAATTATAGTATGCCTGAGCATAATAATTAGAATTTACACGATTTTTATCTAATTTAAGAGCTTGTTCATAACATTTTTTTGATTCCGCAAGTTTTCCTAATTTTAAAAACATCAACCCTAGGGAATGATATGCTTCAATATAATCTGGATTTATTTCCAGAGATTTTTGGCAATATTCAACTGCTAATTCAAGTTGACCTTGTTTTTGCAAAATATTCCCTAAGTTGTACCATGCTTCAGCATAATTAGGATTTATTTCCAGAGATTTTTGGTAATATTCAACTGCTAATTCAAGTTGACCTTGCTTTTGCAAAATATTCCCTAAGTTGTACCATGCTTCAGTATAATTAGGGTCAATTTTAACTGCCTGTCGATAATAGGTACTTGCCTTTGATAAGTCTCCTTTCTTTTCCCAAGCAAAGCCTAAATTTAGATTTGTACATGAGTTTTCAGGATTAATGTCTCTAGATTTTTCATAGTTAATAATTGCCGCATCAATTTCACCTTTGTCTAAAAAAATAAGTCCTAAGTTTGAGTAGTTACTACTATCATCTGGTTGGAGAGAAATAGCTTTTTCATAATGAGCGATGGCTTCTTCTAAACGACCTTCCTTTTTGAGAATCTTGCCTAAGTTTGAATAAGCTTGACTGGAGTTAGGATGCAAAGTAATCACCTGATGCAAAAGCTGAATTGCCATGTTATTTCTA
>JBFRWR010000320.1:0-3483 GCA_051439685.1 Trichodesmium sp. | reverse complement strand
ATATACAATCCGGTTATATAGTATATGTTCATAATTGCTGTCTACACTTCAATCTCCGCGTCTCCGTGTCTCCGTGTCTCCGCGTCTCCCTACCATACAATAATTATTCAACCGGATTTGATATTATTTGTAGAGGCGGTTCGCGTTTGCGGAGCATGACCTAGGAAACCGTCCCTAAATATTCATGTTATTAATTTAATAGGAAACCCGCCCCTACTATTACAACATTCTGGGGGTGGCAAACCGCTACAAGCTCTAACGATTAAATGGTTGATAATCTTAAGCCCAAAATATTTCGGAGGCGAATTGTTAACTAACTTAAGTGGTTGACTAAAGTCTTTTGACAACTGATAACTGAAATTATCTTTCTGTTTTTGCCTAGTTTTCCTCAGTAATTTCACTAAAACTGATACACCAAGGAACTGTTGTTCTCCATTTCCAAAAGTCTCTATTTCCGGCAACTCTTCCTCAAAAGTTGCCTCAACTGAAATAGACTCACTTTTCCAGGACTTACGCACGGACACTAAATCAAGCGAGGGCGAATGCCATTCACCCCGACAGATAGCCTTGTCAAGATGAATTTGCGTAAGTCTTGTTTTCTCTTCAGATAAAACAACCTCTTGAAATATCTCAGGAACCACAATTTCTGTTGTCAGCTCTGGAGGAGGAGAACTTTCTAATTTTCCAGACTCAACAACAGGAATTTCTCCTTCTTTTTTATCAAAAAAATTGGGTTGAAAAACCCGCCTCGATCCGCAAAATGTTTTTGGAGCGTTACTTAAATCCTCATTACAAACACAACTTCTGACCTCTGACTTCTGACTTCTGACTTCGTTATATTCCTCATACCTTTTTCGCAAAATAGCCCGCGCTTGAGAAATACGCTTGCGGACATTATCGTAAGAAATGTTTAACTCTGTACCTATTTCTTGATAACAGCATTGTTTCTCAAAATAGAGAACAAAAGTTTCCCGTAGTCTCTTGGGTAAATCATTAATGGCCAGGCCAAAAAAATTTTCTAATTCTTGCTGCGTAGCAGCAAGAATTGGATTTTCACCTTGAGAAACCCCATCAGGATACATAACCAAGTCTACATCCTCAACCTCTGAAGCAGAACAACTAGACTGTTTAAGTATATCCATACAAAGGTTATAGGTTAGTTTAGTCAACCAAGCTTTTAAATTCTCAATGGCTTTAGCGCGCTTTTGTATTTTTTCCCTAGCCTTGAGCATGGCCATACTCAGAGCATCTTCAGCATTTGTAGAGTTACCACCCATCCATTTGACACAGCAACGGTAGAGATAGTCTTGATGCTCTTGCCATCCTTGCCAAAATATCGAATCAATATCTGCAGTTCTTTTGTGCCTATCCAACATTTTTCGTTTTTATTCAAAACAACATATTTGGGTAGCCATCCTGATTTTCTTTTAATCGGAAATGAGTTTTTATTTAAGAAAAATACTTTTCACTTTGTACTCATTATAAATTATTAATATTTATTTGGCAAGGTAAAAAGTTTAAAGATTTGGTAAAGATCGATAGAAATTATTTCCATAAATTTACTGAGGCGAGTCATAAAGATATAAAATTTGCCGAAAAACATGACAGATAAAAAGTCGGCGATCGCACCAGGGTAGTGCCATAACTTGATTATTTATCCCAGATTTATCAAATTATGATTTTCCCGACTGAATTTGAGCTAGTCACTTCCTAATTTTCCCTGAATACTGTAAATTAATATCTGTAGTATATAACTGCATAAAAAGTGCGTTCAGGGAAAAAATTACAACAGGATAATTCAAACTCTCAGGATTGGTCATGGCCACTATGGCCTATTTTACCATTATACCCCTATGGGCAAAGGCGCACATTACGCAGAGAAATAGTTAAAGATACAATCTGGACTTTCGATCAACTTCAGGGCATTTTTTATGTCACAGTCCCAATTAGAATGACAGTAGTCAGAATGCTCGGAGGCGGTTTGTTTGTCTACGCTCCAATAGCACCTACGGGAGAATGCGTCCGTCTTGTCAATGAATTGGTAGAAAAGTACGGAGAAGTTCGCTATATTATCTTACCAACTATTTCTGGCTTAGAACATAAAGTATATGTTGGGCCGTTTGCCAGAAAATTTCCCACTGCTGAAGTTTTCGTCACACCCTACCAATGGAGTTTTCCCCTAAATTTACCCCTGAGTTGGTTAGGTTTACCCAAAAAACGCACCTATTTACTTCCTACTAATAGTGGAGAAGCACCTTTTGCAGCAGAATTTGACTACGCAACTCTCGGACCCCTTGATATTGGTTTTAGACCTTTTGCAGAAGTAGTTTTTTGGCATAGTCCATCTAAAACTTTACTAGCAGTTGATACTGTGTTATCTGTACCCGCTGAACCACCAGAAATTTTGAATTTAGACCCCTATCCTTTATTGTTTCATGCTAAAAATGATGTATTTGATGTAGTAGAAGATACTATAATCAATAGATGTATCGGATGGCAAAAAATATGTTTGTTTGCATTGTATTTTCAGGTGGATGCTTTAGACGTAGTTCCCATTAAAGAGATATTTCAGAACTTTTGGCAAGCAAGCGATCGCTCGAAACGCGCATATTTTGGTTTGTTACCCTGGCGATGGCAGTCTGACTGGCAGCGATCGTTTACACAGTTACGCCAGGATGGAAGGTTATTAGTAGCACCTATTTTACAGACTCTAATTTTAAATCGCGATCCAGAACAGGTGATGGAGTGGGTTGAGAAAGTAGCAAGTTGGAATTTTCGCCAGATCATTGCCTGTCATTTTGATGCACCTATTCAAGCAAGTGGGTATGAGTTTACCCAAGCATTTAGTTTTTTAGATCAGGATACAAGTGGTGGGTATTTACCAGCAAAAGACCTACAGTTTTTAAAAGAATTAGATTCTAAATTGAAGAAGAATGGAATTTTGCGTTAAAGTCACTCAAAATCTTATGTATCTTATATCATGTTCGGATAAACACTAACTATAAAGTCATTGCGACTGGAACGGAGTGGAAGGTTTCGCTTTCCTACGGAATGCTAAAGCAAACGCGACATGTTTGCGGAGCATTCTGGAACAGAAATGCGCAGCATTCCGTCAGGAAAGCAATCTCAGGGGTTTGATATCAAATCCGGTTGAATAGTTAGTGTATAGTCGGGAGTAGGGGAGTAGGGGAGTAGGGGAGTAGGGGAGTAGGGGAGATTGAATACTGAAAATTATAGAATTATCAACATATACTATATAACCGGATTCTATATGAGATATCTCTTCCATCTATATCCTAATCATAACTATTGAACCGTTAGCGTAGCTCCCCCGGAGGGGGAACATGATATTATATCAAATCCGGTTAAATACCCTCACAATCAATAGCTTAAAACCCTGATTATGAGGTTATTGGTTCTATGTGCAATTAGGCGGATTTGATATTAAATATGATCAGATAAAATTTACCACCAGTTACAAAA
>JBFRWR010000319.1:0-4743 GCA_051439685.1 Trichodesmium sp. | reverse complement strand
TAAGTGTCGGAAGTTCTCAATCTCGATCAGGATATCAAATAGCCCATGGTATGGTTTGACTATCAGGATTCGTAAATCAATAAACTAGGGTGGGCTGCACCCGAATTTACGCTTGTGAACTGGCAAGAGCCGACTCTCCAGGTTAAAGCAAGAAGCAAACATCAAGACAGGAATTACCGGGTTTTACCTAGTTTGGCCGGGATTGTGTAAGTTTTGTACAGCAGGAAATAGCTTAACCTCTTTATGCCTAGTTCTATAAAAGAATAAAGACGACCATGAAACCATATTTCTTTGCACTTTTAATTGTATCCACAGTACCCATAATAGCTAGTTGCGCGAACGTTGAATCTACACCAACGACACAGGCACAGGCAGTGGTATGCGAAAATCCTATCACAGAAAGCGATGTTTTAGCTGCACAGCAAAGCTGGGGCCAAGCCATTGTCGCCATTGGCAAGGCAGAAAACCCAGAAGCAGAAGCACAAAGCACTCTTGACAGGCTTTATGGTTATGATCTTGGTACGGTTTTGTTCAAACCTACACTGGCCAGCGATGATCCGTTTAGAGGGACAGAGAAAGAAGCTTTGTCTTATTTTGTCGGCGGCAGCATCAGCGAAGATAAGGGTTTTGCTCTTGCACCCTATAACAAAGTCCGCTTTGAGAATGAAGGAATTATTACCAAGTGCAATACAGCCACCTCAATGGGTGAGTATTTTTTCACCAAAACAGACGGTAGCGAGATTAAGGTAGAATACTCTTTTGGTTATGTTCGCGATGAAAACGGCGATCTGAAAATTAATCTGCACCATTCATCTCTGCCGTATCAAGCACCATAAGGGAGATCGGTGATAACTGTCGATGGATGGTTATCCCGCCCAGATTTACAGATAATTTCATTAATTGATAATTGATAATTACCTCTCCCTAAAAGTGAGAGGATTGACGAAAAGGAAAAAAATAAAATTTTTCCCCTTGTAGAGCTACAGCTCGCGGCACAGCCAAGGGGAGACTTCAAGGCGTGAATTATCTAATTATTTAATTATTTCGGCAAGTAGTATTTAATTATATCATATAATTGCAAATACGTCAAATCACGAGATGGATAACTTAGAAAAATTAGTTCGTCATCCTTAAATCAATATGAGGCGATCGCCCGTTTCAACAACGAATTTATAGTTTTTTCAGGCTATAAAATCTTTTTAGGTAATAACTACCCTTGGATTATTATTTGTTTATCCTATCATGGAAAAGCTGAAACTATTGAAATTCTGTTAGCTATTTCAGGAAATTTTTACCATTTTTTGTCAGAGATTGATGACAAAATTGAAAAATTTAAAACTCGAAGTAGAAAATGATAATTAAAACTTTTCACCGTGGCGATCGCTGAAATAATGAAAGTTGACCAAAAAAACTTCTGAGGTTCCATACCTCCTGTAGTGGCGGATGGCCATTCCCCCCTACAACTTCTAACTCATAGCTAGACTCAATCTAACTTTTGAGATGGCAGATGATATTATTTACAGACTGAGACCTTTTTTGTCTATTCACGATAAAATCGCTCAATAATAATATCTGCCCGTTCATCTGAATGCATATTGCTTGGCTTGGAAAAAAATATCCTTTTTGTGGCAACGTCACTTACTCCAGAGAAATAACCAATGCTCTATTGGATAGAGGTTATCAGGTTAGCTTCCTTCACTTTGCGACAGAAGATACTGAACCTGACAAATGGCCAAAGTTTCAGGAAGTGTCTCTACCCTGTATCTATAAATCTCAGGGTTACACCATACCTAGTCTTAAATCTAGTAAAGTCTTAACTCAGGCTCTACAGAAACTGAAGCCTGATATTGTCCACGCATCTCTTACCCTATCTCCTCTAGATTTTCTACTACCCGAAATTTGCGAAGAGCTAAATATCCCCTTAGTAGCGACTTTTCATGCCCAGTTTGACAGTAAACCACGAAATATTAAATCTGGAACCCAATTTTTAGCCTATCAACTCTATGCTCCTTTTTTGGCAAACTATGACCGAGTAATTATTTTTTCAGAAATACAGAAAGACTTATTTATAAAATTAGGGGTTCCTGGGAAAAAAGTGGCAGTTATTCCCAACGGAGTAGATGTAGATAAGTATTCTCCTGGTGCATCTAATTTGAAAAGAGAAGTAAATGCTAATCGTGTATTTCTTTATTTAGGTCGTATTTCCACAGAGAAAAATGTAGAATCTCTGCTCAAAGCTTGGAAAAATTCTTTGATGAGCAATAATAGCCATTTGGTTATTGTCGGCGACGGACCATTAGCTCCTTCTTTGCAAATGTTTTATAGCGATGTTAAAGGAGTTAGTTGGTTTGGATATGTGAGTGATGAGCGACGAAGAATAGAAATTTTGCGTGGAGCAGATGTATTTATTTTACCTTCTTTGGTAGAGGGGTTGTCTTTGGCTTTACTGGAGGCAATGTCTTGTGGTTTAGCTTGTATAGCTACAGACGCAGGTGCTGATGGTGAAGTTTTGGACAAGGGAGCAGGTGTAATTTTAAATACTCATAATGTAGCTAGCCAATTACAAACTTTATTGCCTTTGTTTAGAGAGCATCCTGAATTAAGTATTCTTTTGGGGCAAAAAGCCCGGCAAAGAGTTTTGGAGCGTTATACTTTGAGTCGAAATATTACTCAATTGGAAATGCTTTACGCTGAAGTTTTACAAGAAAGAAATCCTAAATTGAGTAGTTTTATTTAAGGAAGAAGGCTTTAGAGACTATTTGTAAAATAATTATTACGAGAGCATACAAGTGACTAAAATCTAAAAGCAGTAATACTTCAAGGGATTGAAAGAAGGTAGATAGAGAAGCATTCAGTACATATATTCCTAGATTTTTCAGCGACAAATATTTGCCCTTGTATTTCTTCAGACCTCCATACCTCCATACCTCCATACCTCTCTCCTTTTTATATTTCCTGATACATTCAATCTCTTAGTTATCTAGGAGAGAAGGAAGAAAAAAGAAGGAAAGTAGATGAGTCTATAGAATCCATTTGGTATCTTTTCTGGAAATACAAAGGTTTCGGGAAAGCCGTTTTAAGGAACCGAAAAACTCCACGCAACAGAAGAAGAAAAATTTTTACCCTCCATCTCCGAGAGCTTCAGCAAATGAAATTGACTATTTCTCTCTACGCAACAGAAGAAGAAAAATTTTTACCATCCATCTCCGAGAGCTTCAGCAAATGAAATTACTATTTCTCCGTAAGTAATAGAAGAGAAAAATTTCATCCTTTTGTTATTTCTACTCCTAATCCAGTCAGCATTTTCCTAACATTGAAAAACATAAATCTTAATAACAGAACTTACGCATAAACAAGGTTTACCGACTAAATTTCGTGGTTTAAAAAAACAATAATTAGAGAAACCCGGTTTCCTATTTGGGTGCGTAAATCCTGTTAAATTTATCTATGCTCACCTACTTAGTAAGTCAATAAGAACAATTCTAAGTATGCAGCAAAAAATCTCTTCCTTTGTGATTTGAGTATTAGTATCTTTTGTCTTATCATCATCAAGAATTCTAATACCAAGCAACTTTTTGTCTAAGTATTCAGCTATTAGTATTCAGCTCTGACTACGGAATGCTACGCAAACAGCAATAAAAACGAATTAAGCAAATATTCGCTTAACTGCTCCTACATTTTCAACTATTTGAAGTACAAGATCAACAAACTTGACTTATCTTATCAACTAAAGGTAATAAAGCTGTTAGCATTTGTGCAGCATTCCGCAGGAAAAGAGGCTAGTTGACTGCTGAATGCTGAATACTTAACTTCAAAAAACTAATGAAAACTATTGCTATGCTTAATTAAACTCATAAACTCTTGACGAGTTTTCACCTCATCAGCAAAAACGCCACGCATAGCGCTAGTAGTTGTCCAAGAACCTGGTTTTTGAACTCCACGCATTACCATACACATATGAGTTGCTTCAATAACTACAGCAACACCTAAAGGTTTAAGTAATCCTTGAAGTGCATCAGCTATTTGTGCTGTTAGACGTTCTTGTACCTGCAAACGTCGAGCATACATTTCACAAATTCGAGCAATTTTTGATAGTCCAATTACCTTTCCATTAGGAATATATGCTACATGAGCGCGACCAAGAATAGGCAAAATATGATGCTCGCAAGAGCTAAAAAGATCGATATCTCGAACTAAAACCATCTCTGAGATATCTTCGTTAAAAACAGCTCCATTCAGCAATTCATCTAGAGATTGATGATAACCTGAAGTCAGAAATTTTAGTGCTTTTACCACCCGTTTAGGAGTATCTAATAATCCTTCCCGATCTGGATTTTCCCCTAATCCTATTAATAAGGTTCTTACCGCTTGAATCATTTCAGCTTCTGTAACAGGAGGCTGAGATTGGGTTTTCAACTCATCAGTAGAAACAAATTCTGGAATTACTGGTAAAGTCATACTTCAAAGGCTTTAAGCTTAAGATTTTTTTGGACAATTTAGCAGATATTTCACCACAGAAAGTTCCTCTTAATAAAGAGGATTATTATCTGTATTTCTCTGATCATCGCTAATATTAATTTATCACATAGTTAGACAGTTTGTTAAACTTTGTTGAATCATTAATGGATTCAAGCTTCGGCCAATCAATACTAACTGATTTGTCGGAGTGGTTGACCATTCCTCTACTTGCATATCATAGCGTTTACCGCTCAATTGAAATATATGTTTTAATTCACTTTCTTG
>JBFRWR010000318.1:0-3837 GCA_051439685.1 Trichodesmium sp. | reverse complement strand
ACACAGCTAAAACTGTGCAATAGATTTTTGTTTCTAGCTGTCTTTTTCTTCCCACACTTCCCACACTTCCCACCCTCCCCACACTCCCCATCTAATGCACCATTTAAGGTGTGTCGGTCCAGTAGGTTTCATAATAAAACTTTACTTTCTAAACCGGATTTAGTATGAGACACAAACAGAGATTGATTTTTAGTTTTCTAACTTCATTTATAGTAATTATTGGTACTTGGCAAGGAATCGCTTCTTTTCAAAACGTGAAACTTGAACCTCCTAAAACATTAATTCCAGCAGAATTATTTGGAATGCATATTCATAGAGCAGCAACTACAACTCTTTGGCCATTATCTCCTTTTAAAAGTTGGCGTTTGTGGGATGCGGGTGTAGCTTGGGGTGACATGGAACCGAAACAAGGAAAATGGAACTTTGAAACCTTAGATAAATATGTAAACTTAGCACAAAAGCACCAAGTAAATATTCTCTTGACATTAGGGCAAACTCCTACTTGGGCTTCTGCAAGACCTACAGACCCCTCTCCCTATGGAGCGGGTTGGCCTGCTGAACCAAAAAATATTGCAGACTGGCGCAATTATGTCCGGACGATCGCCAGTCGCTATAAAGGTAAAATTTCCTATTATGAGATTTGGAACGAACCCAACTTTAATCAGAAATATTATTCTGGTAGTGTAGAAAAAATGGTAGAACTATCTCGTGAAGCTTACCAAATTCTGAAAGAGATAGACCCATCAGTTATGGTAGTTTCTCCCTCAGCTACAGGTGTAGATTCTGGTTTATCTTGGCTAGACGAATATCTGACAAAAGGAGGTGGTTCCTATGTAGATATTATCGGTCATCACTTTTATGTTTCTGGCAAACCAGAAGAACTTCTGCCACTCATTGCCAATTTACAAAAAGTTATAGCTACACATGGGCTGACTCAAAAGCCCATATGGCATACAGAGTCAGGATGGTTTGGTTTAACTAAGGATAGTTTGCCTGCAAATGTTCAAGGAGCTGCTTATGTAGCAAGGGCTTACATTTTGAATTGGGCGACTGGTATAAGTCGCTTTTATTGGTATGCTTGGGATAATCAGTTTGTCAAAGTTCCGATGATTCAGGATAATCTCCAAAGCCTAACACTTTCTGGTAAAGCTTATGGTGAAGTACAAAAATGGTTGGTTGGAACTCAGATGAATTGGTGTAAATCGGATATACAGAAAAATTGGATTTGTCAGTTAACTCGTGAAGGTGGCTACAAGGCTTGGATAATCTGGAATCCAGAACATAATTTTAATTTTCAGATTCCTCAAGAATGGGATATTAAGCGAATAAGAGATTTGACAGATTCTAGAAGTAAGTTACCAATAGAGAGAATTGTCAAAATAAATCCATCACCTTTATTATTAGAAAATATGGCAACATGAAAATTCTTTTATTACATAACCGCTACCAAATTCCAGGTGGAGAAGATGCAGTAGTGGAATCAGAAAAAAGTTTGTTGACCGCTAAGGGACATTCTGTAGATTTATTAGAAACTAATAACGATCAAATTTCAGGATTAATGGCAAGTGCCAAAACTGCTATTAATGCTATCTATTCCAACTCATCTAAACAACTTGTGAGTGCTAAAATCTCTAGCTTTCAGCCAGATATTGTTCATGTTCACAATTTTTTTCCCCAATTTTCACCTGCTGTTTATGATGCTTGTCAGGATGCAGGTGTACCAGTAGTTCAAACTTTGCATAATTATCGTCTTCTTTGTCCTAATGCTTATTTTTTTCGAGATGGAGAAGTTTGTGAAGATTGTCTCGGAAAATTTGTGCCTTGGCCAGGAATAATTCACCGTTGTTACCGAGATAGTTACTTGGGAAGTGCAGTAGTAGCTACAATGTTAACAGTAAATAAACTCAGACAGACTTGGACAGAAAAGGTAGATTATTATATTGCCCTGACAGAATTTGCTAAACAGAAATTTATTCAAGGTGGTTTGCCTTCAGAGAAAATGGTGGTAAAACCAAACTTTGTCTATCCTGACCCTGGAATTGGAGAAGGGATAGGAGATTATGCTTTATTCGTGGGGCGTCTTTCTTCAGAAAAAGGTTTGAATACTATGTTAGACGCTTGGCAAATTTTAGCAGGAAAAATACCTTTGAAAATTATTGGGGATGGGCTTATAGCCAATACTGTACAAGAATTCCTTCAGAAACTGACGAATGTCGAGTGGCTTGGTAGAAAACTCAAACCAGAGGTTTATGCTTTGATTGGAAATGCTAAGTTTTTGGTTTTCCCGTCAAAATGGTATGAAACTTTTGGTCTAGTTGCTATTGAGGCTTTTGCTAGGGGAACTCCAGTAATTGCTAGTAATTTGGGTAGTTTGTCTTCCTTAATTAAATCTGGTCATACAGGCTTTCATTTTCGCCCAGGAGATCCTAATGATTTGGCAGCTCAAGTAGAATATGCTCTTACTCATCCAGAAAAATTAAGGAAAATGCGTTTGAAAGCTAGGGCTGAGTTTGAGGCTAAGTATACTGCGGAGCAGAATTATCATAAATTGATGGATATTTATAACTTGGCGATCGCTTCTCAAAACTTAAGTTAATTGGTTTATAGATAAAAATATGACAAACTACTTACCTTCTTTAACTCCTCCCAGCAAAACCAGTGTTTTAGGTATAGGAGTTAGTCACACTAATTACTACGACTGTACCGAATTTATTATTAACTCTGCTAAACTACAACAATCTTGTACTGTTGCTCCGACCCCAGTACATGGTATTATGACTGGTTATCTCGATCCAAAAGGTCATGGCGATCGCCTGAATCAATTTACTCTAGTTGTTCCTGATGGTCAACCTGTACGTTGGGCAATGAATTTATTACGCAAACCCGATCGGCCTCATCTGAGCGATCGGGTTTATGGTCCAACCTTAATGTTACATCTTTGTACTGCGGCAGCTAATGAAAATATTGGTATTTTTCTCTATGGCTCAACTCCCAAAGTTTTAGATAGTTTGCAGCAAAATCTTCAAGACAAATTTCCTAACCTAACTATTGCTGGAACTATTTCTCCACCTTTTCGCCCTCTAACTCCAGAGGAAGATGCTGAATATATTCAACAAATTCAAGATTCTGGGGCGGGTATAGTTTTTATTGGTTTAGGTTGCCCTAGGCAAGAGGCTTGGGCTTTTGAAAAACGTCAAAAGTTAGAGTGTCCTTTAGTTTGTGTGGGGGCTGCCTTTGATTTTCATGCAGGGAATATACCTCAGGCTCCACCCTGGATGCAAAAATATGGTCTAGAGTGGTTTTTTCGTTTGCAGCAAGAGCCAATTCGTCTGTGGCAGCGTTATGTATTACTTAATCCTCTTTATCTAATTCTTTTATCGCTTCAGCTCATAAAACTACTTCCACTTAAAGCTCCATTAAAATCTAATTTTTCAGAGTTTGAAGGTTTGGAATAGTTTTTAATTTTGATTTGCATATATTTTTTTCTTGATAGAAATTTTAATTTTGACTATTGCGTATAGAAAAGTATTTTTTTCATATTAAGCCTTACTATAAGGGCAATACTCATACTAATTTCATCAACTTACAGCTTGAGGATAGTCAAGTACAACTATTAGACTATTCTGATATTCCCTGTTCCTTGTAGCAAGGGCAATCAAACTTTGTAATTTATCAACTCGAAAACTGCTGTAAATAACACTTTTTAAGAATTATATCATGTCCGTTAATATCGGAGCGTGTAAAAGTTAGGGTAAATATCTATAGGGAATTTAAGTTTTTTTCTGGCTCAATGCTGAAGTTTTTCTGACTGTTTCCTCCATACCTATTCCCTCCATA
>JBFRWR010000317.1:0-5218 GCA_051439685.1 Trichodesmium sp. | reverse complement strand
ATTATGGTTATGAGTTATATATTTCAGGTCCTTGCTATATCGTCTATCAGCCTTACGACCCAGCACCTTGTGGTGCTCATTTGTGGATTAATACTTATGATCCAGTGCAATTTATAGATACTCAATTTAATCCAGCTACTGCAAGGCAACCTAGCAAACTACTTTACATATAGTTTGGTTTCAAAGGCACTCTTATCATCACCAAAAAATATTGATTCGCTTCACGAAAGCTCAACTGACAATAACCTCAGCATAGTTTTTGCTGTTTGTGGGAAATCGTCACAGTATTAATAAAGATTTTGAGCTTCCTATTTTTTCACAAATCATTTAGGATTGCTATAGATACGCTTAGGGGTTCTATAGAATCCGTTTGAAAATTCCTCCGCAGCGACAATAGGAAGAAATATCAGGGGTTTCACGAGATTGCTTCCTTCCACTTCGTTCTAGTCGCAATGACTTGTTTTTCTAAAACCTAGAAACCGGGTTTGTATTAAATGCTTTACCATGCTAATATTTATCCCGAACAAACCCGGTTTCTTAACTTCCCTTCGGGGAAGTCAAAGCTCTCCTGTGGGGGAGCGTCGTATGGGAAAGCCAGGGCCAAGATTCGGATACCTTCATAAGCTAAACGTTCATAAGCCGCAAGACATGCTAGGTACATTTTGTTATGATCAAGGTCAATACAGGGGTCCGACATCACCTCACACATGCGCAGCGGTCAGGGTTTCCCAGGCGCTCAGAATCCCGCGTTTTCCCGTAAGGGCAACGTCGGGAGTATGTCAATAACAGTCATAGCACGATCGGGATTTACGCAGAACCACCATATCCAGTAGGGAGAATAGTCATTCAGGGCAAATGGGATTCGCCCATTCGCCCCTACTCTTTTCCAAAAAGGTCTAATGAGTAGTATTTAATTTTTTCTCCAACTGCCGACTACCGACTGACATAGCATAACAAATAATCCAAAAAATTATGCCATTAAATAAATAAACCTCGGCATAATCTCCTAAAAATTGAGGTTGAGCTAAAACGGAACGACTAATCCCCAACAATTCTACTAATCCGACAATTGATAATAAAGTTGTATCCTGAAATAGACTAATAAATTGACCAACAATTGATGGAATAGCAACTTTTAAAGCTTGAGGTAAAACAATCAATCCTAAACTCAATGGAGTATTTAAACCTAATGCTTTTGCCGCTTCATTTTGACCTCTAGGTACAGATTGTAAACCGCCTCTAACATTTTCTGCTAAATAAGCGGAACTAAATAAAGTTAATCCTAAAATTGCCCGTAAAATTCTATCAGGTCGCATTCCTTCCGGGAGAAATAGAGGAATCATAATTTGCCCCATAAATAGAATTGAAATTAAGGGTAATCCACGAATAATTTCAATATAACCAATAGAAAATATTTTGATTACTGGCAATTTACTTTGTCTACCTAAAGCTAATAAAACTCCTAATGGGAAAGATAGAAAGATACTAACGACAGCCATTAATATAGTTAGCATTAAACCACCCCAGTCATTTGTAGATATAGATTTTAATCCTAATCCACCTCCAATTAACCAGATAATTAATATAAAGGCTATAAACCAAGAAAAAGATAGATATTTACCTAAGTTTTTATTTTTTTTGCCTAATTGTTTTCCTATCCAAGCAGTACCAATAACTAAAATTACTATTCCTATCAGTAATAGTTTAAATGGTATAGCGACGGGAATTAATAATATAATTGCGGGCAAAACAGCTATAAAAATTAAGATTGGCAAGGTAAATAATGTCGCTGAGTTTCTGGCAATAACTCCCCAAGAAAAACCAGAAAAAGTAGAGATGATACCAACTATTATCCAGATGCGCCAATATTGGTCTCTGGGATATCTACCTACCATTAATAATGGTAAATTAACTTTGATAACTTGCCATTCTGCTTGAGTTGTTGCCCAGGAAATAAAGTTAGTTATTGCCCAAGCAATTATGGTAAATAATATTAGGGTGAGTAAAGTATTGTACCAGGAACTAAAAAAGTTTTGTTTAACCCATTCTATGGAATTATTTTCCTTAAAAGGTGGGGCTGAGGATTTATTTGTTTCTATTGTTTTCATACATTCATAATAGAGCAAAAAACATTAAATTCTGTAGGTTGGGTTGAGGAACCGTTAGCAGAGCTTATCCGTAGGATAAACCCAATATTTTTATTGGTAGATTTTCAGTGAGTCTCATTAAGAGATTGAATGTATCAGGAAATATAAAAAGGGAACAGGTAATAAGAAATTAAGACAACTATTTGTCACTTAAAAATCTAGGGAATATCTGTACCTTTCCATCTCTGGTATTTAACAGATTTTAAGCTTTTGAAGTCTTACCTATTTTAGATTTTAGTCACTCTAAGCTCTCTTAATACTTGTTTAAAAAACAGTCTCTAATTAGACATAATTAATCCTAGATATTGATCCACAAATTAGGTAAGCATTTAGCTATTAGCATTTCCTTACGGAATACTCCGCAAACAGCTTTTCGTATTTTCCTAAAGAATAAACCAACTACTAAGATTAGCTGATTACCCTTTTCGTGTCGGACTTTTAATTCTCGCCATCAGACTAATTCCTCTTTCCCAAATAATCAATTAATGGCTGATAGCTGATAGCTGAGTGCTGAATGCTTACCAAATTAGGCATAATCTTTACATAATAAATCATTAGTAAAATAATGGAACTTAGTAGGGCATATTTTTAGCAATAAATTACTAATTTATCAAAGGTTTTAGTTAAACCCACTCCTACAATTTTGTTAAGGTTTTATTAGACTTAGCTACTTAATAGTTATCTTTAGATGATTTTCTATTTCAGCCTGGAAATTTACAAGAGACTTCAAGCATACGAGGTACAAATATTAATGTTTGCTAACTCAAAGCTTCCCTAACAGATGTTTGTAGTGCAGGCATCTTGCCCGCGAATAGTTCACCTCACCCTTGATGAAATCTGCT
This sequence comes from Trichodesmium sp., assembly GCA_051439685.1. Taxonomy (GTDB): domain Bacteria; phylum Cyanobacteriota; class Cyanobacteriia; order Cyanobacteriales; family Microcoleaceae; genus Trichodesmium. The sequence continues at coordinate 2,229 of JBFRWR010000317.1, read as the reverse complement.
GTATTTCTTAGCAGGTGAAACAGCTATAAAACTGATAACCATTAGACCTATTTGACTAATAGCTAAAATCATCTCCAAGATGACTCTTTATTTTGTAATTTTGCAGCATTTGATAACCTAAAACCTACCATCTTATTCTCTTATCTTTCTGTTAATTGAACAGCTTTATTCAATAAATTCATAGACAATGAAATAATCAAATTTATGGAAAGATAAACCGCCATAATTAAGATAAAAACTTCTACCGGGCGACCTGTTTGATTATAAGTAGTATTCGCCACAGCATATAAATCTGGATAACCAATAGCTACTGCTAAACTAGAGTTTTTGGCTAAGTTCATATATTGACTATTTAATGGTGGAATCATCACCCGTAATGCTTGAGGAAAAATCACCAATCTCATCACTAAACCAGACTTTAATCCTAAAGACTTAGCTGCTTCCCATTGCCCTTTCGGTACTGCTTGAATCCCAGAACGGACAATTTCTGCAATAAAAGCACCTGTATAAAATACTAATCCTACCAGTAAAGCTGAAAGTTCTAATGTTAAATTTACACCTCCTTCTGTGCCACCTGTTTCTGTTGCTATAGGTGCTTGCCAACCCAATCCAAATATAATAATAAATACGGCAATAATTCCCATACTAATTAAAGCTATAAATTGTGGTTTGCCAGACTCCGCTTTTTCTGTCATTAATTTATTACGCCATTGCCAAATAAATATTGCAGCGATCGCTCCTACAACTAATACTATTAACCATAACCAAACATTCAGAGTATTTTCCGGCCAAGGAATAGCTATGCCTCTTTTACTCATAAATATTGGTCCGGGTAATTCTAATCTTTCTTCTGGTCTAGGTAGACCAAAGAAAACTGCAAAATACCAGAAAAATAACTGCAATAATAAAGGAGTGTTTCTCACAACTTCCACATAAACTCGATTCAAATTTCGCAGTAACCAATTCTCAGAAAAACTAGCAATACCTGCTAATATTCCGACTATTGTTGTGAAGATAATTCCCAAAATCATTACTCGCAGAGAATTAACTAAACCTGCTAATAATACTTGACGATAAGGGTCTTTTGCTGCGTAAGGAATAATCGTTTCACTAATACTAAATCCTGCTTCGTTTCCGAGGAAACTAAAGCCAAAGTTTGTGCCTTGTTGTGTTAAATTACGGCTAAGATTGCTAATCATTATCGCTACAACCGTAACAAAAATTACTATGGCGAGAACTTGTAAAGCAATACGCCAAAATCTATCATCTCGCCATAGAGGAATTTTTTGATTTCTGTCGTCAATCATAATTTTAGGGAGTAGTTTTAATTAATGGATAATGGATAATGGATAATGGATAATTAAAACTATTGATAATTATCAATTATTAATGATCGTGTGAGGCTTTAAACCAGAATTATTTAATTATTAATTATTCGGTAATTAATGGTTAAAGAACAAGTAGCATAAATATAGCATTCCTAAATAGGTTGTAATATTTTCTTGTAGGGGTTTGGTCTCCAAACCCCATCTAAACTAATTTGTTTCAGAATAGGAATTTTGATAATTTGTCAAGTATGTAGAAAATAGCAAAATAGTCAATAGCAAATAGAACTACTTCTGCATAATTTCTATTCAATTTCCTGCCGAAAATTTTCATTACCGAATAATTAAGGTTTAAAGCCCCTCACTCGCCGTGGAGAAACAATGAATTTATTTTCCTTTTATTCAATCCTCTTCCTTTGAGGGAGAGGTAATTATCCATTATCAATTATCAATTATTGAACATCTACTTTATCAAAATAATTCATTTTAAAACCTCGCCTTGATTAATGAAATGTTTTTTGAGAGTTGCTGAAAATTCCCGTTACAAAAACAACTTCTGAGTTCTATCTTTTGACTTATAATATCATCTCTCATTAAACAACTGTAATAAACAATTTTTACCCAAACCTGTAGGGAAGTTGCATGCAACCTCCCTACATTGCGGTTAATTAATGTTACTTGATATAACTTGATAGAGACCAGCTAAATTTTTTGAATACTTGGGAAATTGAATGTACATTAATTCCCAAATATTTACTTTTGTGATTTTCTTATTAGCGAAAAGGAGGAGAATAAAGTAAACCGCCATTTTTCCATAAATTATTCTCACCGCGAGGTAATTTGAATTGAGAATTTTCTCCTAAGTTACGGTCATAAATTTCACCATAGTTGCCTACTTGTTTAA